>CALLWN010000182.1 GCA_938016505.1 uncultured Sphingomonadaceae bacterium | reverse complement strand
TGTCGCTCAGCCAATGGGCACGCACCCTGCCCGCAGTGATCGCCGGCGGCGTGACGGGCGAGTTCGGCCTGTCCGAGGCCGGGCTCGCGGCGGCGACGGCGATGGTGCATCTCGGCTTCGCGGTCGGCCAGGTACCGTCCGGTGTCGCGCTCGACCGGGCCGGACCGCGGCTGACCGCGAGCGCGCTGCTGGCGATCGCCACGGCCGGCCTCGCGCTGACCGCCGCAGCGCCCGGGGCTTGGAGTCTCGCGGTCGGCCAGTTCCTGACCGGGCTCGGCTGCTCCGGCGTGTTCATGGCCGGATTGATGGTGACGGCGCAGTTGCTGCCGCCGGACCGGTTCGGCCAGGTCGCGGGGCTGATGCCCGCGCTCTCCGGGATCGGGCTCGTCGCCTCGGGCACGCCGTCGGCCTGGCTGATCGGGATTGGCGGCTGGCACGCTGGCCCGGCCGCGGCCGCCGGGGCGGGGGCGCTGTGCCTGATCGCCGCGCGTCTGCTGGTCCCGCCGCTGCGTCCGACGCGCGCCGGCCAGCGCGGGCTCGCCGCCGAGTGCCTCGACGTGCTGCGGCTCGCCGCCTCGCGCGGGCTGCGCGCCCCGGTCGTGCTCGCCTTCGTCGGCTATCCGGCGACGCTCGCGCTGCGCGGGCTGTGGGCCGGGCCGTGGCTGACCGACGTGCTCGGGCTGGAGCTGGTGCAGGCGGGCAATGTGCTGGTGCTGCTCTCGGTGGTGATGTCGGTGGCGCCGGCGCTGTTCGGCTGGCTGGACCGGCATCTGCACGGCCGGGCGCGACTCCTCGGGCTCGCACATCTCGCCGCCGCGGCAGCGCTCGCGTGGCTGCCGGTCGCCGGCGGGCGGGCCGCGCCCGACATCGCCGCGATGGCGCTGGTCGGCACGCTGATCGGCAGCCACGTGCTGCTCTATCCGATGACGCACGACGCAGCACCCGAGGGCGCGACCGGCAAGGCGTTGTCGGCGGTGAACCTGTCGTTCTTCGTGGGTCTCGTGGTGCTCCAGCCGCTGTCGGGGCTGGTCGCGCGGGTGGCGGGGCTGCCTGGCGCGCTTTCGGTGTTCGCGCTCGCCCTGGCGGGCGGCAGCGCGCTGTTCCTGGTGATGACCCGTCGCCGCCAGGACATCCCGGTCGTTGCGGGGACCGGGAGCATGTAGATGGGATTGGGGGTGCGGGGGGAAGGGCCGATGGCCCTTCGCCCCCGCGAGGTTCTTCTTGCGCTGAGGGGAAGGGCCATCGGGCGGCGGATGCGGGGGACGTGATGGCGGGACAGGGGTAGGCGGTCATTGGCAGCACCGACCGTTGTCGACATGGTGGCGAACAGGCTATCAGTTGAGTGTGTGCGTTCGTTGGGGAGGCAGCGATGAGAGATTTGGAGCAAGTCCCGTATAGGCCGCCCTCACCTGAGGAGGAACGGGCAATCTTCGCGGAGAACCCGGACCCCCGCTGCCCCTGCGTACTGCTTCTCGACAAGTCCGGCTCAATGGCAGGAGCACCGATCCGAGAACTGAATGCGGGGTTGGTGACTCTCAAAGAGGAGGTGCTCGCAGACCCGCATGCCACGCGGCGGGTGGAGATCGCGATTGTCTCCTTCGGCCCGGTGACGCAGGACGTGGACTTCGTCACCGCGGATCGATTTGTCCCGCCGACCCTCGCTGCATCCGGCGATACCCCGATGGGACGTGCCATCACAACCGCGCTCGACATGTTGGAGCGCCGCAAAGAGGTCTACAAGACGAACGGCATCGCCTACTACCGCCCCTGGGTGTTCCTGATCACCGACGGCGGACCGACCGACCCGTGGGAATCCGCGGCCCGGCGCGTCCACGATGAGGAAGCGGCCAGGCGCGTCGCATTCTTCACCGTGGGCGTCGAAGGAGCCGACTTTGCACGGCTGGCCAGCATGTCGCCGCGTAAGCCTTTGCGATTGGAAGGGCTTCGCTTCCGTGATCTCTTCGCGTGGCTCTCGGCATCACTCCAAGTGGTTTCGAGATCACGTCCCGGCACCGAAGTGGCACTCCCCCCGCCCGGCTGGGCGTCGGTTTGAATCAGCGTCCTGCGCCCTGGCGTTATGCAGGGGTCTCGGTCCAGGGCACTGCGCATCTCCGTGACTGTACACCGTGCCAGGACTGCGGTCTGGTCGACGTCGTCACCGCGGCTGACAGGAGCCCGGTCCTCGTCGCGGTTGCCGCCGATGGAGCCGGGAGCGCAGCGAACGCACGCCTCGGAGCCATCAGGGCGTGTGAGGCGTTCGCGAGCTTCCAGCGCCTCAAGGTCCCTTGGTCGCCTTTACAGTTCGTTCCGGATATAGCGGATGTCATCCTTCGTGACGTCATCGCTCATATCGCGGATGAAGCCGCCAACGTATCCGAGGATACGTCGACATTTGCCTGCACGCTGCTCGGATGCGTGATACAGGATGATCTCGCAATGTTCGTCCAGGTGGGTGACGGTGCGATGGTCTACCGAATTGACTCCGATCCTGTATGGCGGTTGGCCCTGGAACCGCACCGCGGCGAATTCGTCGGCCAGACAGTTTTCGTAACTTCTTCGGACGCGCCAAGACAGATGCGGGTTCTCACCGTCGAAGAGCGTGTGGCCGAGATCGCCTTGATGACCGACGGGGTCGAGTTCCTTGCGATCCGGCAGGCAACGGCAACGCCCCACACTCCCTTCCTCGAACACGTTATGCGGGGACTGCGGCTTGAAGCACGTGCTGGCTACAGCTCCGACCATCATCGTTTCCTTGAAGATTTCCTCTCATCGGCCGCTGCTTGCGAGAGAACCGACGACGACAAGACGCTGATCCTGGCGAGCCGACTGGCAACGGGGTAGGAGTGCGGACTGGAAGTGGCAGACCCATCGGGCTTGGACGTGTTCTCGCCAGTGGTGGGGAGGGCGCGGTCCACGAACTGACCGGGGATGCTGCTACCGTCGCGAAGGTCTACAAGGGCGGCCTGTCGCCGGAGCGCTCAGCAAAACTTGCCGCGATGGTATCGCTTCCATCACCGCCCAACTGCGCTTGGCCGGCCGATACGCTGCGAGACGAGCGCGGCGCGATCGTTGGGTTCTTGATGCCCAGATTCTCGGATCGCGTCGATATCCATAACGTTTTCGCCACGACCGCCCGTCACCGTCACTTTCCGAATGCGGACTACGCCTTCCTTGTCGCAGTGGCGACGAATCTCGCGCGCGCGGTAGCCGCAGTGCACGAGGCCGGTCACGTCATTGGTGATATCAATGACCGGTTCGCGATGGTGTCGGCCGACGCCACGGTCAAACTGATCGACTGCGACAGCTTTCAGATTCAGGCCGGAGATCGGCACTTCACCTGCGATGTCGGCGTGCCGATGTACCAGCCACCGGAACTGCAATCGGTCCAAACCTTTCGCGGATTGCCCCGCATTCGGAACCATGATTGTTTTGGATTGGCGGTCTTGATCTTCCAGCTCCTGTTCCTCGCGCGGCATCCTTTCGCGGGTCGGCCGCTGACGGCGGACGTGCCGGCTTTGGAAGAAGCGATCAGTCGTTATCTCTTCGCCTATGATCCCGCCATGCAGCGGCTGCTGGCGCCGCCTCCCAACACGCTTCCCTTGAGCACCGTATCGCCCCGGATGTACGAGTTCTTTACCCGAGCTTTCGGGCAGATGGGTAGGGAGAAGGGGCGCCCTACCGCGCGCGCGTGGATCAGTGAGCTGTCCGAGTTCGCCAAGACGTTGCGAGTTTGCACTGACAATCCAAGACATCGGTATCTGGGCGAACGCTGTTCATTGTGTGCCCTGGAGGCGACCAGCGGGGCCTTCTTCTTCCTGCCGCCAGCGGTTGGTCCGAACGTCGACTTCGCCCGCAGGGCGGAGGAACTGTGGGCGGCGATCGCCGCAGTTCGGCCGCCCGCTTCATGGGGAGAGCCGCCTTCGCCCTCCGACTTCCGCGATCGGATCAAGGCTAGGCCTCTGCCAGCCAACACGCGGCGTATCCAGCGCGTACTGTTCGGCCTCGCCTTGAGTGGGGGTGGCGCCACCTTACTGGCCTTCGAGAAGCCGATCGGATTCTTCGTCATCCTTTGGGCGCTCTACTTCCTGTTCAGCGGTGTTGAGCATCCTGCACGTGAGGTCCGTGAGAACGAGCTGTGCAAGGCTCGGGAGGCGTACGACCGCGCTGTCGATCGTTGGCGCGCGGCCGATCCATCCGAGCGTTTTGCGTCGCAGCGCGAGGCGCTCGCGTCAGACCGGTCCGCTCTGAAGCGCCTTCATGCGAAGCGGCAAGCAAGGCTGCGCGAACTCCAGGCGTCGGCACTCGACGCCGCGCGCAAGACGTTTCTTCGAGCCTACGATATCCGCCGCGCGTCAATCGAAGGCATCGGACCCGCGCGCATCGCCACCCTGGAAAGCTACGGCATTGAGACGGCTGCTGACATCAGCCGTTCGGCAATTCTCTCAGTTCCGGGTTTCGGGCCGCAGCTTACGGCACGGCTCGAACGCTGGCGCGACGGGATCGCGACGCGGTTCAAACCCCCGGGCAACCCCGCGCCGGATCCGGCCACCGTGGCGAGGCTGGAGTCCGAACTTGCGGCTGAGGCGGCCCCTCTGATCGCAACGCTCCGAAATGGCCCGGCCGTGCTGGCTGCGATTGCCTCTGGAATCGAAGGCCAGCGGTCGCGGCTCACGCGCGAAGTTGAAGACGCCGCGCGGGCTCTCGCTCAGGCGCAAGCTGATCGCGCAATCTGCTAGGCCCACGCCCGATCCTGACGCACGCACACGCTACCCTGCGCGCCTCCCCTCGCCGCCCCGGTCTCGCCGGGCCGCCGCGAACCCCGCGTAAAGCGATAAAGTCGTAAATTGATAAAGTGACCTTCCCGCGCGTCTCCTGCTCCAGGCAGTCGAGCAGCGCGTCGAGTTCCTCGGCGTTGCCCACCGCCTGCTCGGGCATCCTGGTCCCGGGCTTGCAGGTGGCCGGCCCAGCGTGAACAGCTTCGCCACGGTCTCGCGCGTCCAGACGATGTCCATCCTCGCTGATCGGGGAGCCGGGCACGGTGGCGAGCACCGGCCGAACCGCCCGGCCAGCATCGGGCCCGGCGCCGCGTTCTCGGCCGGCAGTGCGGCGTTGCTGGCAAGGACCCGTCACCGCTAGACCAGACGGGCCTCGAACGGCGGCACGAGATCGGGCGCGTCGATCTCGATCACCCAGACGTCGGGGTCGCGCTTCACCTGGCGGGTGAGATAGGCATCCACCGCCGCCTGATCGGCCGGCGCCTCGCCGGTACCGCGCACCCAGGCGGGCCGGCCTTCGGCGTCGCGCGCCTGCGCCAGCACGACCGAGCCGGCCTGCCCGCGCAGCACCACGAGGATGCCGCCCGAATCCGCGTCACCCTTGCGCAGCACCACCGCGGCGCGCCCGATGCGGTCGCACTGGCGGATCACCGCACGCACCCACAGCTCCGATTTC
>CALLWN010000181.1 GCA_938016505.1 uncultured Sphingomonadaceae bacterium | reverse complement strand
GGCTCAAGGGTGGACGGGCCGAGATGGGAGGGGCCGAGGTGGGAGGGGCCGAGGTGGGAGGGGCCGGCCGAGTCGGTGAACTCGAAATCCTCGCGGAACATGGTGAGGAGATGCTCCTCGAGGCCCATCACCAGCGGGTGGACGAGGGTGTCGAACAGGACATTGGCGCCCTCGAAGCCCATGACGGGCGAATGGCGGGCCGGGAAATCCTGGACATGCACGGGCGCCGAGATGACTGCGCAGGGGAGACGCAGGCGCTTGGCGATCATCCGTTCCATCTGGGTGCCAAGCACCAGCTCGGGCTGGATGGCGGCGATCTTTTCCTCGACCTCGAGATAGTCGTCGGTGATGAGCGGCTCGACACCGAGCTTCGCGGCGGTGGCGCGGAGCTCGCGGGCGAATTCGCGGTTGTAGCAGCCGATGCCGACCACCTCGAAGCCAAGCTCCTCGGTTGCAACCCGGGCGATCGCCGTCGCGTGGGTGGCATCGCCGAAGATGAAGACGCGCTTGCCGGTGAGGTAGGTCGAATCGACCGAGCGCGACCACCAGGGCATGCGGGCATCGGCCGGGGCAAGCACGGGTAGCGGATCGAGGCCGAGATGGCCGGCGACCTCGCGGACGAAATCGCAGGTGGCGAGATGGCCGATGGGGACGGTGCGCACCGTTGGCCGGGCGAACGTCTTCTCGAGGAAGCGGCAGGCGGTGTCGGCAATCTCGGGATAGAGGCAGATGTCGAGATCGGCCTCGCCGAGCTTGGCGATGTCGGCGGCGGTCGCACCGAGCGGGGCGACGACATGGACATCGACTCCGAGCCGGTCGAGGAGGCGGGTCACTTCGACGACATCGTCGCGGTGGCGGAAGCCGAGCGCAGACGGGCCGAGCAGGTTGACGCGGGGCCGGCGGCCCTCGCGCGGGGCGGGGCGGCGGCTGCGGTCGGCGAGCGCACGCACGAGCGCATGGAAGGTTTCGGATGCGCCCCAGTTCTCGCGGCGGCTGTAGCTTGGAAGCTCGAGCGGGATGACGGGGACCGGGAGCGCCATGGTGGCGGCGAGGCCGCCGGGATCGTCCTGGATGAGCTCGGCGGTGCAGGATGCGCCGACCAGCATGGCGTCGGGGCGGAAGCGCTCATGGGCGTCGCGGCAGGCGGTCTTGAAGATCTCGGCCGTGTCCTTGCCGAGATCGCGCGCCTGGAAGGTGGTCCAGGTGACGGGCGGCCGGTGGTCGCGGCGCTCGATCATGGTGAAGAGGAGATCGGCGTAGGTGTCGCCCTGCGGGGCGTGGAGGACATAGTGGATGCCCTTCATGGCGGTCGCGACCCGCATCGCGCCGACATGGGGCGGCCCCTCGTAGGTCCAGGCGGTGAGCTTCATGCGGCGGCTCCCGTCAGTGCTTCGGGCTGGAGCGCGGCGAGCTTCGCCCGGCGGACGAGGGGACGCGCGAACAGCTCGGCGAGATCACCGGACTGGTCGAAGCCGTGGACGGGCGAGAAGACGAGCTCGATCGACCATTTGGTCGCGAGACCCTCGGCCTCGAGCGGGTTGGCGAGGCCGAGGCCGCAGACGGTGAGATCCGGGCGGGCGGCGCGGACCCGGTCGAGCTGGCGCTCGACATCCTGGCCTTCGGAGACGAGCAGGTCGGCGGGGAGGCGGGCGAGGTCGGGCCCGTGGAACCGCTGGTGGAGGTAGGGCGTGCCCACCTCGACCGGGATCATGCCGCACTCCTCGGCGAGGAAGCGGGCGAGCGGCACCTCGAGCTGGCTGTCGGGAAGGAAGCAGATCCGCCTGCCCGCGAGGAGGGCGCGATGGCGGGCGACCGCACGCTCGGCCCGGGCCCTCGGCCCCGCCACCGCAGCCTCGAACCGGTCTGCCGGCACGCCGAAGGCGCGCGCTGCAACCGCAAGCCAGCCCTCGGTGCCGCGGGCACCGAACGGGAACGGCGCTTCGAGAACCCGGGCGCCGCGGCTCTCGAGGGCGGCTGCGGTGTCGCCGAGGAAGGGCTGGGCGAGGAGGACGAGGGTTTCCGGGCCGACTGCGGGAAGCGCGCCCGCACGGCGGGGCGGCAGGAAATCGACCGGAATGCCAAGTTCGGCGAACAGGCGGGCGAACTGGTCCTCGACGATGTCGGGAAGGCTTGCGGCGACCATGAGCCGGCGCCCGCCGCCGGCCTCGGGCAGTTCGGGCACGATCGCGGCGAGGCAGGCATCCTCGCCCTGGGTGAAGGTGGTCTCGATCCCCGAGCCCGAGTAGGCCAGCACCCGCGTGCCATGCGACTTGAGGCGGGCATCGAGCCGGGAGGCGGCCTTGGCGAGATCGAGCTTGATGACTTCCGACGGGCAGGAGCCGACGAGGAAGAGGAGGCGGATGTCGGGCCGGCGGGCGAGCAGGCGGGCGACGACCGCATCGAGCTCGTCATGGACGTCGGCGAGGCCGGCGAGATCCTTCTCCTCGATGATCGCGGTGGCGAACCGGGGCTCGGCGAAGATCATGACGCCGGCCGCCGACTGGAGGAGGTGGGCGCAGGTGCGCGAGCCGACGACGAGAAAGAAGGCGTCCTGGATCTTGCGATGGAGCCAGACGATGCCGGTGAGGCCGCAGAAGACTTCGCGCTGGCCGCGCTCACGCAGGATGCGGCGCGAGGCTGCTGCGGCAAGGCCGGAGACGGGCGGCGCGTTCACGCGGCAGCTCCGGCGGACGCTGCGGCAGCCCCGGCCCCGGCCCCAGCCCCGGCTTCGGCATCGAGCCGGGCGAGGCGCAGCTTCCAGACGAACTGGGCGGCGTTGATGACGTAGGCGGCGTAGGCGGCGAGCGCGACGGCCATCTGCTGGCTGACCGTGCCGAAGCCGGTGACGAGCATCACGACATAGGCGGTGTGGAGCGCCAGCACGAGCATCGAGAAGACATCTTCCCAGAAGAAGGCCGGCGCGAAGAGGTAGCGGCCGAAGACGACCTTCTCCCAGATCGCTCCGGTGACCATGATGACATAGAGGACGCCGGTCTTGACGAGGATGGAAAGGGTGGCAGCGCCCTGCCCTTCCCCGGTGGCGAGGAAGCGGACGACGAGGGCGAGGCTCGCGAGGAAGACGAGGAACTGGAGCGGGGCGAGCACACCCTGGACGAGGGTCCAGCGGGTTTGGTCGCGGCGGCGGCGTTCCTCGGGCGTGTAGAGGGGGCGGCGGAGCGGCGGGGCGGCATGTGCGGGGGCAGGTGTGGCGGCACCGTGGGCGGCAGCGGCGGCCTTGCTGCCGGGCATTGCGGGAATCGGCCGCACGCGTTCCGGTCGGGTGTCAAGGCGTTGCCCGAATGCGATCATTGCCGTTCCTGCAACCTCCATTTCGTTGACCGGAGCCTAGGGTCCGGATTCGGGATTGTCAACGCAACTTGACGCCCATATAAGTTGACATCGCGGCGGTTTGCCGCAGCAGTCGGGTTCGGGGCCCGGCATGGGGCTGGCGGGGCGGGACGCTGGCGCGAAGGCCGGGCCGCGGGGTCGGGCGGAGAGAAAGGTGGGCCGACGCCGGCCCACCCTGGCGCGGTGTCATGGTGATTGTCATGGTGCGATCTGGTGAATAGTCTGATGGTGATCGGGGACTCGCTGCAGGAGAATGGCGTCCCGGTCGGGGCTGCGGGCAGTTCCGCGGCCGGAGGGAATGGGAGGACCGTGATGGCAACGGTCGGCATGAACCTGGCGCTCAGCCTCGAGGGTCTGCTGCAGCGCTTCCCGTCATTGCGGGATTTCGGGATCCGGCGGCTGCGCCGCACCCATGGCGAGATCCACCCCGCGAATCTCGCTGCACTCATCGAGGGCGAAATCATTCCGCGGCTGCTGGTCGCCCATCTCGCCGAAGATGCGCCGGCGGCGAGTGGACCGGCGACCCTGCGCGGTCACGACCATGCCCTGGCCGACCCGCCGTGGGCAGGGCCTGCGCGATCTGCACCGGGAGCGCGCAGCGAAGCTGGCCGCTGCCCGGACGAACTTCACCCGGCGCCTGCCGATGGCGGTGCCGCCCGCATCGGTGCCGCCCGCATCACGGCGGCAGATGTCGGCATGCTCGCCAGATCTTCGATTTCGCGCGATGTCGTCGAACTGGTTGCCGACATGGATGCCTGGCTCGCCCGCGGGGTGTCGCCGGATGCGATCCTCGTCGACCTTCTTGCTCCGGCTGCGCGCGAGCTGGGGCTGATGTGGGAAGCCGACAGCTGCGACTTCATCGACGTGACGATGGGCCTGTGGCGGCTCCAGGAGCTGGCGCATGAGGTGGCCGACCGGATGCAGCCGGTGGCACGGGTCGCAAGCACCGGACGGCGCGCCCTGTTTGCGCCGCTTCCGGGCGATGACCACCGGTTCGGGCCGCTGCTTGTCAGCGAGGTCTTCCGCGGGTCTGGATGGGACACGAGCTGCTGGGTCGATGCCGGGCTTGAGGGGCTGTGCGCGGAGCTCGGCGCGACCGCCTATGATCTCGTCGGTCTCACCGTCACCCAGGATCGGCAGGTCGAGGCGCTGCCCGATTTCATCGAGGCGCTGCGGAGCGCATCTCGCAACCCGTCGCTTGTTGTGATGGTGGGCGGTGCACCTCTGGTGGAGCGGCCCGAACTGGCCTTCCTTGTCGGCGCGGATGCGACTGCGCCAGACGCACGGACTGCCGTGCGGCGGGCGGAGTCCCTCGTCAGGACCCGTGGGGCGACGGGAGCACGACACCTCTGAAGGCGGCGATGGCCGCGGGAGAAGCGACACATTCGGATGGATGCCCAGACCCCAGCGCCCGAACCGGTTCCGTTCCGCTCGCCCGACGGGTCGCTTGGCGGAGTGGAGTCGCGCGTCATGGCTTCGGTCATCGCGGCGGCGAGCGATGTCGCGCTGGTGGTCGACGACGAGGGCGTGATCCGCGACATGGCGATCGGCTCGGCCGAGCTTGCCGAGGACGGCGCCGCCGACTGGCTTGGCCGGAAATGGGAAGACACTGTTCTGCCGGACAGCCGGCACAAGGTGCTCGAGCTGCTGTCGGACGGTGGCAAATGGTCGGGCAGCCCCTGGCGCCAGCTCAACCAGAAGACCGGGCGCGGCGATGTGGCGATGCGCTACCTCGCCATCAGGGCCGGGCCCGGGCGCGGGACCATTGCCGTTGGCCGCGATGCCAGGGGCGATGCGGCGCTGCAGCAGAAGCTGATCCAGGCCCAGCAGGCGATCGAGCGGGAGCGGTTGCGCAGTCGCCAGACCGAATCCCGCTACCGCCTGCTGTTCGGCCTTTCGCGCGAGGCGGTGCTCGTGCTCGACGCCGGAAGCCGGACCGTGATCGAGGCCAACCAGGCCGCCGAGAAGCTGCTGGGCCGCACCGGGCTGGTTGGCAAGTCGCTGCTCCAGCTCGTCGACCCTGAGGAGCGGGACCGGCTGCTCGGCTTTCTCGGCGCGATCGGCGCAACCGATGATGCGCCACCGGCGCGGATCCGCCTCGCCGACAGCGGGACCGAGGTGCGAATCGGTGGCACGCTGTTCCGCCAGGGAGGCAGCAGCTTCATCCTGCTGCGACTCGGCCCGGATGCAGGGACCGAGGGCAGCGAGCTCGGACCCGTGCTCGAGCGGGTGCCTGACCCGTTCGTCGTGACCGATGCCGCGTTCCGGATCGTCGAGGCCAACATGGCGTTTCTCGAGCTGGTCGGCCACGCGCGGCGCGAGGATGTGGCAGGGCTTGGCCTCGCCCAGTTCCTCGGGCGGCCCGGGGTCGATTTCGGCGTGCTCTCGGCCCAGCTGGAGGAACATAGGGTGGTGCGCAACCTCCCGACCATCGTCAGGCCGCGGTTCGGCCCCGCCATCGAGGTCGAGGTGTCGGCGGTGCTGGTGACCGAGGGCCACCGCCGGCTCGGCGGCTTCACCATCCGCCCGATCGCGGGCGACCGCGCCCGGATCACCGCCGAGATGGCCTCGCCACGCTCGGTCGAGGAGCTGACCGAGCTGGTCGGGCGGATGAGCCTCAAGGACATCGTGCGCGAGTCGACCGACCTCATCGAGCGGCTGTGCATCGAGGCCGCTCTGAAGTGCGCCGACAACAACCGGGCATCTGCGGCGGAGATTCTCGGCCTGTCCCGGCAGGGGCTCTACCTGAAGTTGCACCGGCACGGGCTTGCCCGCGACCCCAACGAGGACAAGGACGGCAAGGCGAGCTGAGCGGGCCCGCACCGGCGGACGGAGAGCCCCGGGCACCGGTGTCGCGACAAGCGATTTCGACCATCCGGGGTGTCAAGAGCGGTTGACGCTGGCCTGCCCCCCGGCCTAGTCTGGCGGGCATGACGAGAGTGGGAGAGGCGGGCGTCGCGCCGCTGCGGGGCAGGGTGGCCCCGGGCCCGCGCGACATTCTCGAACTGCTGAAGCCGGTCACCTGGTTCCCACCCATGTGGGCCTTCATGTGCGGGGTGATCTCGTCTGGCGTGCCGCTTGTCGAGCGCTGGCCCTTCCTGCTGGCCGGGATGTTGCTGGCCGGGCCGCTGGTGTGCGGCACCAGCCAGGCGGTCAACGACTGGTTCGACCGCGAGGTCGATGCGATCAACGAGCCGGGCCGGCCGATTCCCTCGGGCCGGGTGCCGGGGCGCTGGGGCCTGGGCGTTGCCATCGCCGGCTCGCTGCTTTCGATCTTGGTGGCGGCGCTCATCTCGCCCGTGGTGCTGGCAGCGACATGCCTCGGCCTTCTGCTGGCCTGGCTCTATTCGACGCCCTGGCCGCGGCTCAAGGCCAGCGGGCTGTGGGGGCCTGCCGCCTGCGGCTTCGCCTACGAGGGTCTGACCTGGTTCACCGGCGCTGCCGTGATGGTGGGCGGGATGCCCGACGGCAGGGTCATCGCGCTTCTGCTGCTGTTCAGCGCTGGCGCGCACGGGATCATGGTGCTCAACGATTTCAAGGCGATCGAGGGGGACCGGCTGATGGGGATCCGCTCGCTGCCGGCAACCCTCGGCCCGGCGGCGGCGGCCCGGATCGCCTGCGTGACGATGGCGATCCCGCAGGTTGCGGTGGTGGCACTGCTGGTGGCGTGGGGCCTGCCGCTGCATGGCTCAATCGTCGGCTTCGGGATCCTGCTCCAGCTGGTCTTCATGCGCCGCCTCCTCGCCGATCCGGCGGGCCGCGCGCCCTGGTACAATGCGACCGGCGTGATGACCTATGTGCTTGGCATGCTGGTCGCCGCGATCGGCGTCGGGAGC
Source organism: uncultured Sphingomonadaceae bacterium (assembly GCA_938016505.1). GTDB lineage: Bacteria > Pseudomonadota > Alphaproteobacteria > Sphingomonadales > Sphingomonadaceae > Thermaurantiacus. Next base: position 321 of record CALLWN010000181.1, on the reverse strand, counting down.
CTTTCATGAGCGCTGCATCGCCCCGGCCGCTGCGGCCGCTTGGTTTTGCAGGGATCCTGCGGCTCGGCCTGGTGCAGGCCGCGCTCGGCGGGATTGTGATGCTGGTGACCTCGATGCTCAACCGCATCATGGTGGTCGAATATGCGCTCCCCGCGGTGCTGCCAGCCGCGCTCATCGCCTGGCACTATGCCGTCCAGCTGACACGGCCCGGGTTTGGCCACGCCTCCGACCGGGGCGGCAGCCGCAAGCGGTTCATAGTCGGCGGCATGGCGCTTCTTGCCCTGGGTGCGCTGACGGCGACCAACGCGGTCTTCCTGATGG
>CALLWN010000180.1 GCA_938016505.1 uncultured Sphingomonadaceae bacterium | reverse complement strand
GCTCGATTTTCCCGACCCGGCCGGCGGGCGCAAGCTTCATAGCCGGGTCACGCCGCTCGTCGGCGGCCTCGCCGTGCTGCTCGCCGCGCTTGCCGGCCTTCTCTTCCCCGGGGTCGGGGCCGGCTTCGACCGCAGCTGGTTCGCCGTTGCCGCCATCGGCCTGTTCGCCACCGGGGTCGCCGATGACCGGTTCGGGCTCACCGCCCCCTTCCGTCTCCTGTTCGCAGCCGGCCTCCTCGCGCTCGCCACGATCCAGGTGCCGGATTTCCGGGTCACCTTCCTGCTGTTCGAGGGCCAGGCCACGCTCATCGTCCTTCCGACGCTCGCCGCCATCGGCTTCACGCTCCTGTGCCTCATCGGCTTCCTCAACGCGGTCAACATGGCCGATGGCAAGAACGGCCTCGTCATCGGCCAGGCCATCATCTGGGCGCTCGTGCTCATGGTGCGCCTGCCGCCCGAACAGGTGCCGCTGGTGGCCGCAGTCGCCGGCGCCCTCGTGGTCCTGTTCTGGTTCAATTTCCATGGCAGGCTCTTCCTCGGCGACAGCGGCAGCTACGGCCTGTCCGCCATCTTCGGCCTGCTGGCCGTCCACGCCTGGAACAACGGTTTCGCCGACATGCGCGCGTCCGACATCGCGCTCATCTTCGCGCTCCCGGTCTATGACACCATCCGCCTCATCCTCCACCGGCTCGCCTCGGGCAAAACGCCCTTCACCCCCGGCCGCGACCATCTCCACCACTATCTGTTCGCGCGCTGGGGCTGGCCCCGGCCGCTGCCGTGGGTGCTCCTCCTCGTGGCGCTGCCCAACCTCGGTGCGATCCTCATCCCGGGCACGGCCATCTTCTGGCTCCTGGTCACGCTCGCCGGCTATGTCGCGTTGCTGTGGGCGGCCACGCGGCCGGCGCTCGCCCAAGACAGCGTGCCGCAGCCGCGCCGCTGATGCGCAGCCATTGAAAGGGCTTGGCAAGCCCGCCAGCACAGGGCTAAAGCCCGGGTCCCGCCCGGATTGGGGTGTAGCCAAGCGGTAAGGCAGCGGTTTTTGGTACCGCCATTCCTAGGTTCGAATCCTAGCACCCCAGCCAGGCGGGCCACGGCAGGCCGGGCTCCGGGCCTGAGGGGAGACAGCCAACCTCCGGGCTGCTACAGCCCTGCAATGGCACAAGGCGCAGCGCCCGCATCATGAAACCCCCCCCGCTCATCGGCGACATCGAGGGCGCCCACGCCCGCATCCGCCCCCACATTCACCGCACCCCGCTGATGACGAGCCGCTCGCTCGACCGCGAGACCGGCGCCAGCCTCGTCTTCAAGTGCGAGAATCTCCAGAAGACCGGCAGCTTCAAGGCCCGCGGTGCCACCAACGCCGTGCTCGCCCTCCCCGCCGACACGACTGCCGTTGCAACCCACAGCTCGGGGAACCACGCCGCCGCCGTCGCCCATGCCGCCGCCCTGCGCGGGCTCCCGGCCCATGTCGTCATGCCCGAGACCGCGCCGGCGGCAAAGAAGGCCGCGGTCGAAACCTACGGCGGCACCATCACCTGCTGTCCGCCGACGCTCGCCGCCCGCGAGGAAGCGGCAGCCCGTGTCGTTGCCGAAACCGGCGCCGCCCTGATCCCCCCCTTCGACGATCCGCAGGTCGTTGCCGGCCAGGGCACCGCGGCAATCGAGCTCATCGCCGATGCGCCCCACCCGCTCGACATGATCCTCGTGCCGGTCGGCGGCGGCGGCCTCCTCGCCGGCACCCTGCTCGCCGCCTCCGCCCATGCCCCCCGCGCCGCCGTCATCGGAGTCGAGCCAGAAGCCGCAGACGATGCCGCAAGGGGCTTCCGCTCGCGCACCCTCCAGCCCCAGGTCGTCCCCGTCGCGACCATCGCCGACGGTGTCACAACCGCGATGAGCCCGATGACCTTCGAGGTGATGTGCTGGCTGGCGCGCGACATCGTCACCGTGTCCGAAACCGCGATCATCGCCGCGATGCGCCGCATCTGGGAGCGGCTCAAGATCATCGTCGAACCGAGCTGCGCGCTCCCGCTCGCCGCCATCCTCGAGCGCAAGGTCGATGTCGCCGGGCTCCGGGTCGGCATCATCTTGACCGGCGGCAACGTCGATCTCGATCGCCTCCCCTGGTCCCGCTGACCCGCCCACCTCGGTGGCGGCCCCGATCCGCGCGGCGCGGCGCCGCGCCTGCTCCCCAAAACCGCTGTTGGCGGGCGACGCCCGCGCGGGCACAAGGCGGATCGGAGGAGAGCCGACATGGATTTCGAACTGCCCGCCGATCTCACCGCCTATCTCGCCGAGCTCGACGCCTTCATCGAGGCCGAGATCCGGCCGCTCGAACAGGCGGACGACAATCTCCGCTTCTTCGACCACCGCCGCGAATGGGCCCGCACCGACTTCGAGGCGGGCGGCCTGCCGCGCCGCGAATGGGAGGAGCTGCTCGCCGAAGCGCGGCGCCGCGCCGACCGCGCCGGCCATTACCGCTTTGCAATGCCCAGGGAGTATGGCGGGAAAGACGGCTCCAACCTGTGGATGGCGGTCATCCGCGAGCATCTGGCAGCCAAGGGGCTCGGGCTCCACAATGATCTCCAGAACGAGCATTCGATCGTGGGGAACAACCCCTTCATCCTCATGTTCCGCGATTTCGGAACGCCCGACCAGCAGGCCGAGTTCATCCCCGGCATGCTCGAAGGCCGGCGGCGGATCACCTTCGGCCTCACCGAGCCGAACCACGGCTCGGATGCGACCCACATGGAAACGCGGGCCATCCCCGAGACCCGCGACGGCACCCCCGGCTGGCGCATCGATGGCGAGAAGATGTGGACGA
>CALLWN010000179.1 GCA_938016505.1 uncultured Sphingomonadaceae bacterium | reverse complement strand
GTAGCTGTTGAGAACGCCGGCGAGTTCCCGGAGCTCAGAGCGCAGTTCGGGGCGCACCATGGCCGAGCCTGTTGCAAAGGTGATGTTGTCGGGGAAGGTGAGCTGGATCTCGGCGCCGCGGCGCTCGACCTCGATCCCGGTGTTGGCGGTGGCGGCGCGCAGCTCGCGCTCCTGCCGGTCCATGTAGCCGCCGACCGCGCCGCCGAGGATCGAGCCGACCCCGGCGCCGACGAGCGCGCCGGTCTTGCCGCCGATGGCGCCGCCGATGAGCGAGGCGCCGGCTGCGCCGGCGAGCGCGCCCTTGCCGCCGCGGCTCACCCGCCGCTCGCCGGTGTCGGGGTTGGTGGTGCAGGCACCGGCGAGCAGCAGGGCTGCGAGCGCGGCGGTGGCGGTGCGCGTGGAGGCGGATGGTTGCGGCATGGTCTCTCCTCTTCGGTTGCGGGTCATTACCCCAGACTGGTGCAGCGAAGCCAGTGCCGGATCATGGCCTCCACCTGCTCCATCGCCTCGAACTGGACCATGTGGCCGGTGCAGGCAAGCTGGGCGGTGGCGACGTGGCGGGAGGCCCGGCCGAGGTCGGCGAGGCGGTTGACCGGCCGGTCGCAGCCGATGACGAGAACCGGCACTTTGAGCGCGGCAAGCGCTGCGGCTCCGCCACCGGCCCCATTCCAGGCGAGGATGGCGCGCCACTGGGCCCGGACGATGTCTGCCGGGGTTTGCGCCATGGTTGCGACGAGCGCGTCGAAGCGCCCGGCCATGGCGGCGGGCAGCGGGCCGGTCAGCATGCCACGGGCGAAGGCCTCGACCACCTCGGCCGGGGGAAAGCGGTCGAGCTTTTCGGCAAGCGCCTCGCCCACTTCCATCGCCTTGTCGGAGGCGAGAATGTGGGCCGGGTCGAGCAACACGGCGCCGGCGACCCGGTCTGGCGCTGCGGCGGCCATGGCGAGTGCAACCTGGCCGCCCATGGAATGGCCGACCGCAATGAAGCGTGCGGGCGCGACCGCGAGCAGGGCGCTGGCGTGAGCCGGGATCGAGAGATCGGCCGGGGCCGGGTTTCTGCCATGGCCGGGAAGGTCGGGGAGAATGGCAGCGCGTTCGGGAAATGCCTCGGCGACGGGCAGCATGGCACGATGGTCGCAGGACCAGCCGTGAACGAGGAGGAGCGGGAGCCCGGGCCCGGTTCCGCCGCGGTGGTGCGCATGGACCATGGCGGGCTTCCTGCCGCAGGCGCGCGCCAGGCTCAAGCGCGCGCCAGGCTCAAGCGCGCGGCGGATTGTGCGGGCGTCATGTTCCCGGCATAAGCGGGCGCGCAGCGCCATGTCCGCTTTTCCGTGGGGCGATCTCGCCCTCATCCTTTTCCTGATCGTCCTCAACGGGCTGTTCGCCGCGGCCGAGCTTGCGATCGTCTCGGCGCGCCGGCCGCGGCTGCAGCTGCTCGCCAAGACCGGGGTGCGCGGGGCCGAGACCGCGCTTGCGCTCCATGACGAGCCCGGCCGGTTCCTCTCTGCCGTTCAGGTCGGGATCACGCTGGTCGGGATCGCCAATGGCGCCTTTTCGGGCGCGCGGCTCGGCGGACCGGTGGCCGAGCGGCTGGCGGCGGCCGGCGTGCCGGCGTCGCTCGCCGGGCCGGTCGCGCTTGCTGCCGTGATCGTTGCCGTCACCTATCTTTCCCTCATCGTCGGCGAGCTGGTGCCCAAGCAGCTTGCGCTGCGCGCGCCCGAGCGGATCGCGGCCCGGGTCGCGCCCGGCATGGCCGCGCTGGCGCGGCTGTTCATGCCCGTGGTCCAGCTGCTCGATTCCTCGACTGCGCTGGTGTTCCGGCTGCTCGGGCTGTCGCGCGAGGCCGACACGGTGGTGACCGAGGAGGAGCTGCGCTCGGTGGTCGCCGAAGCCGAAAGCGCGGGCGTCATCGAGGAGAAGGAGCGGGCGCTCATCACCGGGATCATGCGGATGGCCGACCGCAGCGCGCGCGGCGTGATGACACCGCGGGTGGAGGTGGACTGGCTCGACGCCGACGCGCCCGAGGCGGTGGTGCGCGAACGGCTGATGGCGACGCCGCACAGCCGGCTCGTGCTCGCCGATGGTGCGGTCGACCGGCCGATCGGGATCATCCAGTCGCGCGACGTGCTGGCAGCGCTCATCGGCGGCGGGCCGCTCGATCTGCGGGCGCTGATGCGCAAGGCGCCTGTCGTGCCCGATGTGGCGGACGCGATGGCGGTGCTGACGGCGCTGAGGGATTCCGGCGTGCCGATGGCGTTCGTCGTCGACGAATATGGGCATTTCGAGGGGGTGGTCACGCCATCCGACCTGCTGGCGGCGATCGCCGGGGAGTTCCGCTCCGACCTCGACGAGGGCGAGGAGCCCTCGGTCGTGATGCGCGACGACGGGAGCCTGCTGGTGGCAGGCGGGATGCCGGCGGACGAGCTGGCCGAGCGGCTGGGCTTCGCGCTTTCGGAAGAGCGCGACTATGAGACGGTTGCCGGCTTCGTGCTGGCCGAGCTTGAGCATATTCCGGAGACCGGCGAGCATTTCGACGCCCATGGCTTCCGGTTCGAGATTGTCGACATGGACGGGCGCAAGATCGACAAGCTGCTGGTTCGCCGGGTGGACGTGGACGCGACCTGATGCGGGGCTGGATCCTGGTTGGTCTCATCCTTCTCGCCTGGACGCTGGTTGCGGGGCTTTTCGGGCTGGCGATGCGCGACGGCAGCCGGCTGGTCACCGACATCGGCCGCTGGGCCGGCTACCCCGCAGTCGAAACCCAGGCGCTTGCGACCGCGATCGGCGAGGCCGGGCCTGCCGGGCAGATCCTCGTCTTCGTGGTCTGGCTCGGCGGCACCATCCTGCTGCTGGCCGCCTTCCTTGTCATCCGGGCCGATCGCCCGGGCCGCCGCCGCTGAGCGGGCCGATGATGTGGTCTTCGAGGTCGCCGGCATCCTCCTCGCTGATGGCCCAGCCGCGGACCGAGGCGCCGGCGCGGTGCACCGCCTCGCGATCGCCGCAGACGAGGTGGTGCCAGGCGGGAAGCGGCCTGCCCTCCTCCACCCGGCGGTAGGCGCAGGTGGAGGGGAGCCAGTCGAGCGCGGCGACGAGGCCCGGGCGGAGCTGGACGCAATCGGGCACGCGGGCCTTGCGGTTGGGATAGTCGGAGCAGCGGCAGCTCTCCCGGTCGAGCAGGCGGCAGGCGACATTGGTGCGGTAGAGCCGCCCGGTCTCCTCGTCCTCGAGCTTGTGGAGACAGCATTTGCCGCAGCCGTCGCACAGCGCTTCCCACTCCGCCCGGGTGAGCTCGTGCAGCCGGTAGCGCGCCCAGAACTGGTCACGCATCAGCGGACGTGGCGCTGGAGCATGGCCTCGACCGCCTGGGGCGAGGCATCGGGACCGGCGAGGAAGGCGATGGGCTTGCCGTCAGGGTCGAACAGGTAGACGACCGCCATGTGGTCGACGAGGTAGCTG
>CALLWN010000178.1 GCA_938016505.1 uncultured Sphingomonadaceae bacterium | reverse complement strand
AGCCTCTCGGGCGTGGGCCATGCTGCAGTCGATTCCCATCTGCCCGACCTGGCCGAGCGCGAACGGCGCGAGGCGCTGCGCGACGCGCTGATCGGCCGCGTGTTCGCCGCCCTTGAGGTCGAACTCGAGGGGCTTGCCAGTGGCGGCGAGCAGGCGGACTATTGGGAGACGATTTCGCGGATCGAACGCGGCGAGGTGTGAGCCGCCAGGTCCCGGGGCGCTCGGTCCCGGGACGCTCAGTCCCGGGGCGCTCAATCCCGGGGCGCTCAGTCCCGGGGCGCAGTTGCGCGCTTGAGCAGGTTGACGACCGCCGCCTGCACCTTCGGATCGGGAATGGGGCCGGAGGAGACGATCATTGTGGTGCCCGGCATCCACCGCTGTGGGTCGGCGATATAGGCTGCGACCGTCTCGTCGGTCCAGACCAGTCCGCGCTCGCGCGCCGCGCGCATGGCGTCCGAATAGCCGAAGCCTGGCACGGTGCCGGCGCGCTGGCCCATGATGTTGTAGAGGTTGGGGCCCACCTTGTGCTGGTCGCCGCCGGGCTGCATGTTGTGACAGAAGCTGCACCATTTGAAGGTTTCGGCCTCGACCCGCCGTTCGAAGTCGTCGGGCGGGGGAAGTGCCGCAGGGGCGACAGCGGGCCGGGTGTGCCATTCGATGCCTTCGACGGCCGCGACATCGGCCGACCCTGCGAACGGGGTCACGCGGAACAGGGCATAGGGGCCTGCGGCGCCGAGACCAACGAGCACAAGCGCGCCGGCAGCGGCAAGGCCGCGCGCGAGCGGCGTGACGGCCTGGCTGCGCGGTTGCGGACGGCGATTGCGGTGGAGCAGCCAGCCAAGCCCGGCCCAGAGGGCGGCGAGCGCCCAGAATCCGGCGACTGCGACCGGTCCCGGCTCGGGGGCGCGGAAGGTCGCGAAGGCGTAGACGGTCGACGAGAAGCCAAGGAAGGCGAAGGCGCCGTGACCGGGGGGAAAGGCGGACAGAAGGCCATGGCGGAAGCGCAGCGAGGTGACCGCCGCCGTCAGCACGGTGGCGAGGTTGAGCACCACCAGCATGAAGCCAAGCCCGGAGTGGAAATAGCCGGTCGCCTGCCAGAGCGCGCGATCGCGGGCGACAAGGGCGGGAAGCGTGACCGGGCCACGCCGGACGGAAAGCCCGTCTGACCAGGCGTAGACCAGACCGAGCAGCGGCGCGAAGACCATGAGAAGAAGCGCTGCAAGCGCCAGCGCCCGCCCCCAGGCGAAGGCCGAAGCCGGCAGGCCGGGTGGCGGCGCCGGGCGTTCGCGGAGCCAGGCCCACAGTCGGACCAGCGCTGTTGCAAAGAGGAGCGCGCCGACGAGATAGTGCCAGCCCCTCAGATCCTCGCGCAGCGGGAGCGCCCGGTCGGTCCGGGCGAGCGTCGTGGTGAGGCCGGCGTGGGCGAGATAGAGGAGGGCAAGCAGACAGCCGGCGAGCGTTCCGGTGCGGGAGTAGCCGGGCCAGATGCGGGTGGTCATTGCGTGCACGGTAGAAAGCGGCACGGCCGGCCACCGGACAGACGCGCCCTTTGTCCGCACGGCGGACAAAATGGCCACCTGCGTCAGCACCGCCGCGCACGGCCCTAAGCTGCCGCAATGCCGAAACGCTGCGCGCTTGCCTTGTGGTTGGCACTGGCCGCCGGGCCCGGGGCTGCCGCGCTGCCGCCCTATCCGCCAATCGCGCCCGATGAGGCCGAGCGCATCTACCTTGAACGGTTCCGGGCCATGCTTGCCAACCCGTCGGGCGAGGCGGCGAGCTACGAGCCGATGGAGACGGTGCCGGGTGCCCGGCGGGTCAGGCCGTTGCCGGTTGCTGATCCGGCGTCGCGGGGTCTTGACGCGAAGGTTCTGGCCGAAGCCCGCGCGGTTGCAGCCGCTGCCAATTCATCGGCCTTCCTGGTCTGGCGCAAGGGCGCCCTCGTCGAGGCGAGCTACTTCGGGGAGACAAGGCGGGAGACCCCGCTCGTCTCGCGCTCGCTCGCCAAGCCGCTGACCGCCATTGCGATCGGGCGCGCCATCGCGCTCGGCCACATCGCCTCGCTCGACCAGCCGGTCGCCGACTTCATCACCGAGTGGCAGGGAACGCCACGCGCCGAGATGCGGATCCGCCACCTGCTCGACATGCGCTCGGGGCTGCTCGCCCAGGGCTTCTCGCCCGAGCCCGGCGACCCCTGGTCGCGCGCCTATCTCCACCCCGTGCACGAGCGGATCATGGTCGAGGACTATCCGCTGACCGACCCGCCGGGGAGCATCTACGAATATTCGAACGTTACCTCCGACCTTGTCGCGCTCGTGATCGAGCGGGCGACGGGCATGCGCTACGCCCGCTTCATCGGCGCGGAGATCTTGCGCCCCATTGGCGCTTCCGGCGGCCATGTGTGGGTGAGCCGCGCAGGTGGCCTTGCCCATTCGGGCTGCTGCATCCTGCTTCCGGCCGAAACCTGGCTCCGGCTTGCGCTGCTGCTCAAGGATGATGGCGTGGCGGGCGGGCGGAGGCTGCTGCCCGAAGGCTATGTCGCCGAAATGCGAAAGGGGACGCCGCAGAACCCGCACTATGGGCTGGGTGTCTGGGTGGCCGGGCCCTATGTGGAGCGGCGGGGCTTTGCGAACCCGGCGCGGCCGGCGCCCAAGGTGCTGCACTCCGAACCCTTTCTTGCCGCCGACACCTTCATGTTCGATGGCAATGCCAACCAGATCGTCTACATCGTGCCCTCGGCCGATCTCGTCGTGCTGCGGACCGGCAACCCGCCGCCGAAGCAGCCCGAGTGGGACAATGCGCGCTTCCTGAACCGGATCCTGCGCGGACTCGCGCCGGGGGAAGCGGAGCTGGTGGCCCAGAAATAGCGCGGCCGGCCAGCTGGCCGCCGGCGTCCCCTAGAAACGGCGGTCGAGGCTGAAGCCGACCTGGCGCGGCACGCTGTATTCGACGCCGTCGATGGCGGCGGCAAGCAGGGTGCCGGTCACGACCGATTGGCCGGTGATGTTCCTCGCAAAGATCGCGATGCGAACCGGACTGGCCCTCGGCGTCAGCGCAACCTGGCCGGAAAGCAGGGCATGCTTCACCGTCCGCACGCGGTCGGTCAGTTCCCAGCTGAAGCCGCTGGTGTAGGCGACCGTTCCATTGACCTCGAGCAGGCCTGCCCCGGTCTCGGCGCTGTAGTCGGCGGAGATGGTCCCGCCGAGCCTGGCCGCCTTCAGGATCCGCTTGCCGCTGGCGTCGATCACCGTCTGCTTCATGCCGGTCGGGGTGTTGGGGAGCGCGAAGATGATGGCGCTCGGGAAGTCCCGGTACCTCGCCTCGGGCAGCCAGGAGCCGGCGACCCGCAAGCGAAGGCCTGGCGCAACCTCGGCCGAGGCATCGAGATCGATACCGATGATGCGGGCATCCGCTGCGTTGCCGATCAGGGTCCGGGTGCCATTGAAGAACTGGACCTGAAGATCGGTATAGTCATAGAGATAGGCAGCGGCGCTCAGACTGTAGGTCTGCGTTCCGACCTTGGTGCCAATCTCGTAGCTGTTGATCTTTTCCGGCAGCGCGGGCTCGTTGGTGAACCCTTGCGAGTCAATGACGCCGCTCTTGAAGCCCCGGCTGAAGGTTGCGTAGACATTGGCCGCCTCGCTCAGGTCGAACCGCGCCGACACGCGCGGACTCCAGACCCTGGCGCGCGGCAGCCCCCCAAAGTCGAACGGCGTGCCGGAGATGCCGCGCCGCGCGGTGCCTTCCTTGTTCTCGACGCTGTAGCGAAGCCCTCCGATGAGGTGCAGCCGATCGGTGAGATCCCAGGTCAGTTCGCCAAAGCCGGCGTAGGCGCGGGTGCGGACCTCTGCAGCATTGTTCACGATGCCCACTCCGCCCGGCACCAACGACCCGTCGGGATTGAGCGGGGGATTGAGATTGGTGAGGGAGTCGCTGTTGTCCCTGTAGAAGAAATAGCCGGCGACGAAGCTCAATGCACCCATCTGCCGCGAGGCGAAGGTGAGCTCCTGCTGGAAGGTCCGGGATGGACCGTAGTTGATATTGTAGTTGAGGCAGCGCGGGAACGGGCATTGGGGCGCAAAGGCGGCGTCGATGTCTGACGTCGTGACCGCGTCGGTAACGGTGTAGCCGGTAAGCGAGGTGAGAGTCGCTGCGTTGCCGATGTCGACATCCGCGCGCAGGGTGACGCCATGGTGCTCGGAGCGGGTCGGAACGACGCTGTCCTTGAGCTCGCTTGCAAGATGGTAGCGGCGGGTCGGGATGAGTGCCGGCGGATAGAATTGGGCGATCGTGTTGCCGTTGAGCGGCTGGGCCGAGGCTGCGGCATCATCGCGCCGATGGTCGGCAAAGCCGGTGACGAGCAGCCTGAGCCCTTCTGCGGGCACGAAGAGCAGCCTGGCGCGCATCGACCAGCTTTCGACCCGGCCGACGGCGCTGCCGGTGCGGTCGTCGGTCAGGTAGCCGCCGATGCGGTCGAAGTGCGCGGAGACGCTCGCTGCGACCCGGTCGGCGACGAGCGGCGTCGTCAGGAAGGCGCAGGTGGCGAACTGGCCCGAGGCATTGGCGCCGCCGCCAACATATCGGCCGTAGCGCAGGCGGAAGTCACCGGCGGTCGTGAACTCCGGGTCCCGTGTGAAGATCATGATCGCCCCGCCGGTCGCGTTGCGTCCGAACAGCGTGCCCTGCGGGCCCTTGAGCACCTCGACCCGTGCGACATCGGGCAGGTCGAAGATGTTGGCGACCTGGTTGGGCTGGTAGAAGCCGTCGACATGGATCGCGATCGGATACTCCGAGCCGGTGATGCTGACCGAGGATTGCACCCCGCGGATGGTCGGCTGGGCAAATGTTCCCTGGGTGGTGAAGGTGAGACCCGGGACGAGGTTTCCGAGATTGCGGATGTCATTGACGCCCGATGCGGCCAGATCATCGCCTGCAAGCGCGGTGATCGAGATGGGCACATCGCGCAGGGGCTGCGAGCGGCGCTGCGCCGTGACGAGGATTTCCCGGAAACCCTCCGTCTCGGAGCCCTGCGACGCGTGGTCCGCACGTTCCTGTGCCCGGGCGGGCTGCGAGGCAGCGCAGACGAGGCCGGACATCATGCAGGCGGAGATCGCAACCTGAACCCTCATCGTTCCATCCTCCCTGCGGCCGCCGGAGTTTTCCGGTCGGTCCCGCTGACTTCCCGGCATCAGCCGGAAGTCATGTCTGCGCACGCGATGGCACGCCGCCTGACGCGAGAGCTGCTCACGCGACGACGACGGCGACGCGCGCGGGAAACCCGCCGGCAGCACCAGGGTCGCGGGCCAGCTGCGCAGGGCCGCTCGCGCGCCACCTGCAGCGGCTTCGCGAACCCGGCCCGGTCGGCGCGACCAAGGCATCAGGCCTCAGCGGAAGCTGGCTCCGCATCTCCATCTCTCCCCGGCAGGGGGACTATCATCAGTGATGCCAGTTCTACACTCGGCCTTTTGCGAGGCCCCTGAGCGTCGAGAGGATGGCCTCGGCATGGCGGGAAATTGCCTCGAGCGCATCGGGCTGGTCGGGCTGAACCTGTGGCCCCCGGCGCGGAGATGAGACCCCGTGGCGCGACCAGAAATCGGTGAGCAGCTCGACCAGCAGATCGAGCTGGCGGGCAGGCGTGGATTCCGTGTCGGCAGACCCGAAACTGTGCTGCGACAGGCCTTCGAGGAAGATGGTCGTGAAGGCGCGGGCCGCGACGAACGCGTCGCGATCGGCGGTGACGAAGGGAAGATAGCGCGCGGCCGCCTGATCATAGCGCCGCTGCGCGATTTCGGCACTGAGCGTGTCCATGATCTCGCGCAGCGCGGGATCGGTGCGTGCCGCTGACTGCAGTTCCCGGTAGGCGCGGTAGGAGGGTTCCTGCATGTGCCGCCACAGACGCTCGATACCGCCGGCAATGTCCCAATCCTCGCCGGGGTCATGGTCCGGGTCGAGGTAATTGCTGTTCCAGTCGTCGATGATCTTGCGGATTGCCGCCCGAAGCAGGAGTTCGCGGGTTGGAAAATAATATTGGACCAGTGGCCGGGGCACGCCTGCGCTGCGCGCGACATGTGAAACGGTGGTGCGGCTGTAGCCGTCCCTGACGAGGCTGGCCACTGCAGCCTCCAGAAGCTGGTCCCGACGGTTTCGCTGGGGATCGGGAGACGTCTCCGGATCCCTTGCGGCTTCGACAGCCGCTGCCCGAACCGTCTTGCGCGCGTCTGTCCTCGAGCCGCTCACCGGGACATCATCCTCACATGCACCCCGCTTGGCCGTTCCGGGATCGTCCGCCCGGCGCTCGCTCGGCACCTCTGCCCTGCCCGCAGGAGCCGTGGTGGAAGGGCACGCCTCACGCGACCACGCCGCTTCGATGGTGCGGACCCCGGGAGGTCGGGGTGGTGGAGCCGAGGGGGATCGAACCCCTGACCTCTACAATGCCATTGTAGCGCTCTCCCAGCTGAGCTACGGCCCCGTCACCTCGCTCCCGCCTGGGTGCGGGAGGGCGCTGCCCTAATCCAAAGCCAGAACGGCTGCAAGCGGCCTCGTGGGCGTCAGGCGGCGCTCCGGTCAGCGCTCCTCGTCGCCGTCGCCGACCGCGACATCGCCGATGTCATCATCGTCACCGATGTCGATCTCGTCGTCGGCCGAGACTTCGCCTTCGTCTGCCACGGTCTCGAGGTCGAGATCGACCTCTGCGCCAGCGGTCTCGCCCGGTTTGGCTTCGGTTTCAGCCTTGGCCACTTCGAACGGCAGCGCCTGCTTGGACTTGAGGATCGGCTCCGGCACCCACTGGTGGCCGCATTCGACACAGACCACCGGGTCGTCTCGGCCAAGGTCATAGAAACGGGTGCTGCACTTGGGGCAGGTGCGCTTGGTGCCCCACTCTGGCTTGATCACGAAGGTCTCCATTGATCGGAACGACGCGGCAGCCTGCTGCGGCCCGGCCGACGAGCAGCGGCCGCTTGCCACACTGCTCCCCTGTGTGCAAGGCCCGCGCGCCATGGCGCCGGACGCAGAGCCACAGCCCTTCACGCTTGCCGCCGCCGGCCCGCTCCGGGGCGACGTTACCGTCCCTGGCGACAAGTCGATCTCGCACCGGGCGCTCATGTTCGGTGCGCTCGCCGTGGGGCAAACCCGAATCTCCGGCCTGCTCGAGGGCGAGGATGTGCTGGCGACTGCCGCTGCGCTTCGCCAGATGGGCGCGCAGATCAGGCGCGTGGCGCCGGGCCGGTGGGAGGTGGATGGCGTGGGGGTGGGCGGCCTGCTTCAGCCCGAAGCCGTGCTCGACATGGGGAACAGCGGGACCTCCACCCGGCTGCTGATGGGTCTGGTCGCTTCGCACGACCTCGTTGCGACCTTCGCGGGCGACGCCTCGCTCTCGCGCCGGCCGATGGCGCGGGTCGCAACGCCGCTTGCGCGCATGGGCGCCGAGATCCGGATGTCCCCAGGCGACCGGCTGCCGCTGACGGTCAGGGGCATGGCGCCGGCCATCCCCATCACCTACCGGCTTCCGGTCGCCTCCGCGCAGGTCAAGAGCGCGATCCTGCTCGCCGGGCTCAACGCCGCTGGCACGACGACGGTGATCGAGGCGGTGGCAACGCGCGACCACAGCGAGCGGATGCTCGCCGGCTTCGGTGCGACCGTCGGGATCGAAACGCTGGCCGACGGCGCCCGGGCGATTGCCGTCGAGGGCCCGGCTTCATTGCGCCCGCAGGAGATCGAGGTTCCTGGCGACCCATCGTCGGCGGCCTTTCCCCTGGTGGCAGCGCTGCTGGTGCCGGGAAGCCGGGTCATCATCCGCAACGTCGGCGTGAACCCCACCCGCGACGGCCTCCTGCGCGTGCTCGAGGCGACGGGGGCGCGGATTGCCCGGACCAACGCCCGGTCCGTCAGCGGCGAGCCGGTGGCCGACCTGCTGGTCGAGGCCTCGGCGCTCGGCGGAGTCGAGGTCGCGCCCGAAGTCGCGCCCAGCATGATCGACGAGTTCCCCGTGCTGTTTGTCGCCTGCGCGCTTGCAAGCGGGCGGAGCCGGTTGCGCGGGCTCGAGGAACTGCGGGTCAAGGAGAGTGATCGCCTGGCCGAGATGGCGGCCGGCCTGCGCGCGGCCGGCGCGCGGGTGGAGGAGCATGCCGACGGGCTCGACATCGAGGGAACCGGCGGGGCCCCGCTGCCGGGCGGGGCGCGAATCGACCCGATGCTCGATCACCGCATTGCGATGAGCTTCGCGCTGCTCTCGCTGGCCTGCCGGACG
>CALLWN010000177.1 GCA_938016505.1 uncultured Sphingomonadaceae bacterium | reverse complement strand
CCCAGCCAGTTCCTGCTGGTCTCAGAGCGCGCGACCGGTCGGGCGGTGGGCACGTTGACGGCGCATGTGCAAGAGCCCCACCGGACGGCGGACATGGGGATTCTTATCGGCGCACAAGACTGTTGGGGCAGGGGCTACGGGCTGGAGGCCTGGTCACTTGTCATGGACTGGCTGTTTGTTGCCAGGGGTCTGCGGAAGGTGACTGCAGGAACCGCGGCGCCCAATTTCGGAATGCGCCGGATCGCGGAACGGTCGGGCATGCACATCGAAGGCGTGCGCCGGGCGCAGGAGATCATCGAGGGGGCAGAAGCCGACATTCTGCTTTATGCGAAGTTCGGCAATGGCTGAGTTCCCCGCAGCAACCGCGGTCGTGCTGCACGATGCCGGCGCTGCGAACCAGGTCATCGCATGGATCGATGCCGGGCTCATCCCTGGCGACCGGGTGTTGGCAGAAGGACCGGCGGCGGAGCTCTGGCATGCGAGTGCTCGCCCGCCGCTTCGCGCCGGCCTCGACGCGATGCTCGACGGTGCCGCCCTCCTGGTGACGGGCACCGGCTGGCAGTCCGACCTGGAGCATCGCGCCCGCTGCCATGCACGTGCACGTGGGCTCCCGAACCTGGCCGCACTCGACCACTGGGTAAACTATCGCGAGCGCTTCGTGCGCAACGGCGAGACGGTCCTTCCGGACGGCCTTCTGGTGGCAGATCCCGAAGCGGAGGCAATGGCAAGCGCCATCTTCCCCGACCTGCCGGTGACCCGGATGCCCGGACTCTATCTGCAACGCGAGGTGGCCGCCGTTCGCGCTGCGGAGGCGGCATCCGACCGTGCTCCCGAAGGTGTACTCGCAGTCCTCGAGCCGGCACGCGATGACTGGGGCCGCGGTGTCGATGGGACCTTTCAGGCGCTGGACGCGCTGGTGGCCTTCTGGGGGGCGCTTGGTCTGCCGCGCGGCTGCGGGTTGCGGCTGCGCCCTCACCCTTCGGACCCGCCGGGGCGATATGATGCGTGGTGCGCTGCGAACCGGGCGCTGGGGCCGACGATCTCGGTCGAGACATCGCTGGCAGCGGACATCGCCTCGGCAGCCCATGTCGTCGGGCTTTCGAGCTATGCGATGGTCGTCGCGCTCGCCGCCGGGCGCGACACGGTCTCGATCCTGCCGCCATGGGCACCGCCCTGCCCGCTGCCCCACGCCGGGTTGCGCCATCTTCGGGACTGCGTGGGCGTACCTGCATGAGATACTGCGCTCGCTGCCTGCAGCCGGACACGCGACCGAACACCAGGTTCACGCCCGAAGGGCTGTGCCCGGCGTGCGACTATTTCGACCGGCTTGCCCATGTGGACTGGCAGGAGCGGTTCGAGATTCTCGAGGATGTGATCGCCAATGCGCCGCGGCGGCCGGGACAGACGCACGACTGCATCATCGGCGTTTCGGGCGGCAAGGACAGCACGCGCCAAGCGCTGTTCGTCCGCGACCGGCTGAAGCTGAGGCCGCTGCTCGCCTGCCTGAGCTATCCGCCCGAGCAGGTGACGCAGCGCGGGGTCGACAACATCTCAAACCTCGCCGAACTCGGGTTCGACATTGTCATCTCGGCACCGGCGCCGGGCACCTGGCGGCGGATGATGCGGGAAGCCTTCCTGCGTTTCACCAACTGGTGCAAGTCGACCGAGCTGGCGCTGTTCGCCTCGGTGCCGCAGCTTGCGATCCGTCACCGGATCCCGCTCATCCTGTGGGGGGAGAACCCCGGGCTTCAGCTCGGCGACCTGAAAACGCTGGGTCGTACCGGCTATGACGGCAACAACCTCCGCTACATGAACACGCTCTCCGGCGGCGGGCTCGACTGGATGCTGGAGGCTGGCGCCGACCCGCGCGAGCTCATCGCCTACCGCTACCCCTCGCCGGAGGAATTCGAGCGGCACGGGCTCCAGATCGTCTATCTCGGCTGGTTCCTCGGCGACTGGAGCCTTGTCAACAATGGCCTGTACTCGGCAGTGAACGGGCTCACCATCCGGACCGACACGGTCGAGAACACTGGCGACCTTGCCGGCGTCACCTCGCTCGACGAGGACTGGGTGACGCTCAACCAGATGATCAAATATTTCAAGTTCGGATTTGGCCGGGTGACCGACTATGTCAACGAGGAGATCCGGCTGGGGCGGATGAGCAGGGCACAGGCGATCGAACTGGTCGAAGCCTATGACGACAGCTGCTCGGACGACTATATCGCAAGCTTCTGCGCCTATATCGGCATTTCGGTCGAAGCCTTCTGGGAGCAGGTCAGGGCCAACACCAACCGCACGCTGTTCGATGTGCCCGCACACGGCCGGCCGGTGCGCAGGTTCCGGGTGGGGGTGGGGCTTTGAGGCGAACCGTCGGCATCATCGATTATGGGGCCGGCAATCTCTCCTCGGTCCAGCGCGCCTTCCACGCGCTCGGCCATCGCGCCCGGGTGACGGCCGAGGCGGACGTGCTCGATTCGGCCGACCTCCTGGTGCTCCCGGGGGTTGGGGCCTTTCCCCATGCCATGGAACGGCTCGCGGCGGCCGGGCTCGACCGCTACGTGACGGAGGCCGCACGCGGCGGGCGGCCGCTGCTCGGCATCTGCCTCGGGATGCAGCTCCTGGTCGAGGAATCCGAGGAGCAGCGGCTGACGGCAGGCCTCGGACTGGTGCCCGGCCGGGTGGCTGCACTACCCGGCGGCGGCTGGCACATCGGCTGGAACCGGCTCGAAGTGGTGGGTGCGGACCCGATGTTCCGCCCCTCCGACCGCGAGAGTGTCTATTTCAACCACAGCTTCGCAGTCGATGTGCCCCTGCCCTACCGGGCCGCGGTGGCGCGCGCCGGGGTCGAGCTGGTGGCAGCCATCCGGCGCGACCGGATCGTCGGGCTTCAGTTCCACCCCGAGAAGAGCCAGGCCGCAGGGCGTGCGTTGCTCGCGCGGATCGTCGAGGCGCTGTGCGCCGAAGGCGGGCGGGCATGATCCAGAAGCGGCTGATCGGCGCGATCACCGTCAGGCAGGGCCTCGCCGTGCAGTCCTTCGGCTACCGGCGCTGGCTGCCGCTTGGAGACCCGGTGGTGCTGGCCTGGAACCTCGACCGCTGGGGAGCAGACGAGATCCTCGTGACCGTGACCGACCGGGGCGGCGCCGGTCCCGATCTTGCCCTCCTCGACCGGCTTGCAGCTGCAGGGCTTTCGACGCCGCTCATCTACGGCGGCGGGATCCGTGGGCCCGCCGATGCGGTCGCCGTGGTGAACCGGGGCGCCGACCGGGTGACGGTCGACCAGCTTCTCCACGACGCGCCGGGCGAAGTGGCAGGGATCGCGGCAGCGCTCGGCGCGCAGGCCGTGATCGCCGCATTGCCGGTTGCCGCAACGCCCGAAGGCCTCGCGTGGCGCGACTACCGGGATGGCGCCGACAGGGCGCCCGGGCTGGCGATGCTCGACCTGTTTGGCGCTGGCCATGTGTCCGAGGCGCTCCTCATCGACTGGCAGCACGAGGGGGTGCCGGGCGCGTTCGAGGCGGCGCTCGTGCCTGCCTTTCCGCTGCACGACGTGCCGCTGATCCTGTTTGGCGGCCTCGGCGAACCCGAACAGACGGCACGCCTGCTCGCCGAGCCGCGGGTCGCGGCAGTGGCGGTCGGCAACATGCTGGCGTGGCGGGAGCATGCAGTCCAGACGCTGAAGGCAGCGCTTCCGGGCGCGCGGCTGCGGCCGGCGCGGTTCGCAGGGGCGGCTGCATGACGCTCGCCGGCCCCACCTTCTGCCGGCGCTGCCTGTACGCCGACACCCACCCGCTCGGCCTCGTCATTGACGCGGAAGGGATCTGCTCGGGGTGCCGCGTGCACGAGGAGAAGGACCGGCTCGACTGGGACGAACGCTGGCGCAGGCTGGAGGCGCTCGTCGCACCCTACCGGTCAAGGACCGGCGAGGTGCATGACTGCGTGGTGCCGGTGACGGGCGCCGGGGACAGCTATTGGGTCCTGCACCTCGTCAAGGAGCGGCTGGGGCTGAACCCGCTTGCCGTCTCCTACAACCGGCAGACCAACACGCCGCTTGGCATCCGCAATCTTGCCAACCTCCGGATCCGGTTCGACGTCGACCTTCTGCAGAAGACGGTGAACCCGCAGCTGGTCCGGCGGGTGACGAAGACCACGCTGCGGCTGCTGGGCTCGATCCACTGGCACATCCTTGCCGGCCAGTCGGTCTGGCCGGTGCAGGTTGCGGTTGCCCACGGGATCCCGCTGATCCTCTGGGGGGCCCACCAGGGGCTCGAGCAGGTGGGACAGTTCAGCCATCTGCACGAAGTCGAGATGACCCGGCGCTACCGCCGGGACCACGACCTCATGGGCTATGAGGGCGCCGAAATCGTGACCCTCTTTGACACGCTGACCGAGGCCGACCTCGAGCCGTGGCGCTACCCCGACGACTCCGACCTCGCGGCGGTGGGCGTACGCGGCCTCTATCTGGGCAATTTCGTGCGCTGGGACCCCAAGGCACAGCACGAGGCGATGATTTCCGCCCATGGCTATCGCACCAGCCGGTTCGCCCGCACCTTCGACACCTACGACCATGTGGACTGCTTCAACCACATGGACCTTCACGATGTGTTGAAGCTCTACAAGCATGGCTATTCCCGCGTGACCGACCATGCCAGCCGGGAGATCCGCCACGGGCGGCTGACCCGGGCCGAGGGGCTTGCGCTGGTGCAGGCGCACGAACAGCAGCCGCCTGCACATGTGGAACGTTTCTGCGAGTGGCTCGGGATGGAGCCGAACGCGCTGCGCTTTGTGATGGACCGCCACCGCAACCCGCGCTGGTGGGAGGAGACTGCCCCCGGCCGGTGGCTGTTCCGGGGCTGGAGCACGTTCGCCGACGAGCCCGACGTGCCTCCCCCGGATATCGGCTTCATCGCGAACGACCGCCGCGAACGCGAGCCGGATGCAGCCGAAGGGGGTGACCGCTACATCCTGGTCGGCAAGGGGTGGCCGGGCTGATGGAGACGCAGGCCACGGTGGCGCGCGTCGCCTGGCTCGAGAAGCCGGGCCGGCTGGTCTGGCGCGAAGAGACCCTGGGACCGCCGGGCGCTGGCAGCCACCTGTGCCGGGCCCGCGTCTCGGCGATCTCCCCGGGGACCGAGCTTGCCGCCTGGACTGGCGCGCCTCCGCTGCGGCCGGGGCCTGGATACCCGCGGCTCATGGGCTATTGCCATGTGGCAGACGTGGTCGCCTCGGGCGCCGGCACCGAGCGCGCGCGACCGGGCGACCGGGTGCTGAGCTTCACCTCGCACCGCTCGGCGATGCACCTTTCCGACCGGGACGTGCTGGCCGTGGTTCCCGACGGTCTCGACGATGCGCCAGCTGCAGTCGCCTATCTGTTCCACCTCGGCTACAATGCCGTGCTGCGCGCGGACGTCAGGGCCGGCGCGCGGGTGACGGTGGTGGGGCTGGGCGCACTCGGGATCGCCGCCGTTGCCTGCGCCAGCCTTGCCGGGGCCGAGGTGGCAGCGGTGTCGGGGCAGCCAACCCTGCGTGCGCTGGCGCGGGGCGCCGGGGCGCGCTGGACCGGAGACCGCAGCGAGGCCGAAGCCGACTCCGGAGCAGCACGGGCCGACGTCGTGGTGCTGACGACCAACGGCTGGGAGGATCTGGCGCTCGCGATGCAGCTGGCGGGGCAGCGGGGTACGATCGCGGTGCTTGGCTTTCCTGGCCGGGGGCTACCGCCGCCGACCGCGAACCCGCTCCCGAGCGCGCACTTCTACATGAAGCAGCTTCGGCTCGAGGCCGTAGGGGCCTCGCCCGAAGTGCCCGACTCGCGCGGCTTCGCCCGGTTCAACGAACGCGACAATCTCGCCTTCCTGCTGCGGGCGCTGGCCGATGGCCGACTCGATGCGGGGCCCTTCGTCACCCATTGGATGCCGGGCGAGCGGCTTGCCGAGGCCTATGCGGCGCTGGGCAGGCGCGAACCCGGCCAGCTGACGACCCTTCTCACATGGTGAGGCGAAGGGCTGCAGTGGTGGGGTGCGGGCGCATGGGCGCGTTCACCAGCGCTGGCGTACGAGCGCATGCGCCGGCCTGCTGGTTTCCGCTCGCCCATGCCGAGGCGGTGAACGCGCACGCGGGGCTCGAGCTCGTCGCGGTGGCTGACCTGGACGCTGGCGCCGCCGAGCGGGCGGCCGCTGCGCATGGTGCGCCGCGCTGGTTCACCGACCCGCTTGCGATGCTCGCCGAGACCAGGCCCGAGCTTCTTTGCCTCGCCACCCGGACGCCGGGGCGGGCGCAGCTCATCGAGGCCGCAGTCGGTTCGGGCGTGCGCGCGCTCCATGTCGAGAAGCCGCTTTGCAATTCGGTTGCCGAGCTGGTGCGGCTGGAAGCCCTGTTCGCCCGTGACGACCTGTATCTGACCTGGGGGGCGATCCGCCGGCTGATGGCACCCTATCGCGCGGCCCTTTCCGAGTGGGAGAGCGGCCGCTATGGTCGGCTGCTCGAAGCCGCAGTGCACATGGGTGCAGGCGCGCTGTTCTGGACCCACCCGCACGCGCTTGATCTCATCCTGTTCGCGGCCGGTGGAAGTGAGGTTGAGGACGTGGCGGCTGTGCTCGATGGCGTGGAGCCGGCCGGAGATGCGCTGCATGTCCGCTCCGACCCGGAGGTGGTGGTGGCGACGGTACGATTCGCTGGCGGGATGGTGGGCCACATCGGCCGGCGACCAGGCTGCGACCTTGTTCTTGCCGGCGAAACCGGCGCTGTCGCAGTGGAAGCCGACGGCCACCGCCTGCAGCGTCTCACGACAGCGGATGGGGAGGCCTATCCGGAATGGCGCCAGCTGCCGCCGCCCGCGGGAGGCGCGCCGGGGGGAACACTCGCCGCGCTCGTCCAGCTGACCGGCTGCCTGGACGGCGACCAGGGGTCGCTGGCTGCGAACGCCCGCTGGCGGCGCGACATCCTGATGGCCCAGCGGCTGCTGTTTGCCTGCGTTGCCAGCGCGCGCGCGGGCGGGCGGCCAGTGCGACCCGCCGAAGTGCCGGCAAGGCTTGTGATCGACGCAAGGACGGGGGGGCGGGCGGCCTGAGCATGGTTGCACGGGGCCGGCCATTCTGCTTGAGCGCACAGGGCTGACCGCAGCTCCGGTCCGGCTGACCCCTCTTCATGACGAGACCCACCATCCTCTTCTTCGCCCGTGGCTACCAGGCGGACTATTTCCCGACGCTCGCCTGCGCGGACTGGGACAGCCTGTTCGTGACGCTCACGCGCGCGGAGAAGGCGATTGTCGAGGCGCGGGGCCAAACGGTTGCCGCCTGCTTCGAGGAGATGGTCGGCGGGCTTTCCCCGGCAGACGTTCCGCCGGGCTATCTTCGGACCTCGTGGATGGCGGACCGGTTTCTTGGCCGGTTCGACGGCGAGCGACGGCGTGACCTGCTCGGCCGCATGATCCGGTTCTGGGGCGATCTGCTTGATGCCCACCGTCCGGTTGCGGTCGTGAACGAACTGGTCGCGATCGAGATTTCCGAGGTTCTGCTCATCGAGACACGGAAGCGCGGCATCCGCTACCTCGCCGGCATGAACTGTGTGGTGGAGGACTGGTTCTACTGGCTCGAGGATCCGCTCAGCCTGTCGGGGCGGCACATGCGGCTGCCCGAGCCTTCCGAGGCTTCACGGGCACTGGCCCGGGCCTACATCGCCGAACTTCGGGCGAAGGACTATCAGCCCTTCTACGTTCGCGGGCTCAGACGGCCGCCCACACTGAAGCTGCTGGCGGCAGGGCTGCTGCGCTGGCTGCAGTGGCAGGCCCGGATCCGGTTCAGCTCGAGCTTCCGCTACGAGGACTACCGCGAGGAGTTCGGGAAACGGGTGGAAATCGCGCTCTCGGGCCTCGTCCGTCGCTACGACCGGCTGGAGGATGTGCCGGACAGCCGGGAGATCATCTTCTACCCGCTCCACCAGGAGCCTGAGGCGACGCTCGCCTACATGTCGACCTTCAATGCAAACCAGGTGGCAACGATCGAGAACATTCTGAAGTGCCTGACGCCCGAGCAGGTCCTGGTGGTGAAGGAGCACCCGGTTGACGCCGGCGCGCTCCTGCGAGGCAAGTTCCAGAAGCTCCGGCGCGAGGCGAGCGGGCTCGTTTACCTCCCGGCCGAAGTCCATGGCCGCGAGGTTCTGGCGCGCGGGTGCCGGGTCGTGACCCTGACGAGCACGGTGGGATGGGAGGCAGCGGCGCTCGGCCACCCGGTCTATGTGCTGGGCGAGATCTTCTACGACGTCTACCCGGGCGTGACCAGGGTGGAGGGATGGCCGGCGTTGCGGGAGCTGCTGCGCAAGCCGGCCGAAGTGCCGGGAACGGCGCCGGGATCGCTTGAGGATTTTGTCGCACGCATGGTCGAGGCCTCGGTGCCGGGCAACCCCTTCCCGCACGTCGGACTTTACAGCGATGCCAACCGTGCGAAGGTGCTGGCAGCGATCAGGGGCGCGGTTCTTGGCTGAGGCTGGACGGGGCGGGCTGGTGCGCTGGCTCACCGACCAGCGCGTGATGTTCGTGACGGTCAACCTCTTCGCCAACCTGCTGGTGCTGGGGCGGAGCCTCGTCGCGCTTCGGCTGCTGGGCGAGGCGGATCTTGGCCGCGTGACCATTGTGCAGACGCTGGTGCTGGTGGCAGGCTTCCTCCAGTTCGGGCTGTGGAACGGCGGCTATCGGCTGTTGTGCGACAACGACCCGGACCAGGCGCGCCGGCTGATCCGGCTTGCCTTTGCCTGGATGGCAGCGGTTGCGGGACTGATGGGGCTTGGACTCCTCGGGGCGCTCGTCATGGGACAAGGTGGGGAGCCCGGGCTGCTGCTGGCGGGCGGTCTCGCCGGGCTGTTCGGGCTGGCACGGAACTGGGTTGCCAATCACCTGATTGCACTTGGTGATCTTGGCCGACTGAACAGCCTGACGGCGGCGTCGGCAGTTGGGTCGCTGGTGCCATTGCTGGCCGCCAGTGTCGTGCCGATCTGGGCCGTCGTCGCGTCGATCGCGTTGCAGCCGCTCATTTTCTTCGTGGCCGCGCTTGCGATGCGCGAGGATCTGCGGCCGACCCGTGGACGACTCGACCTTGGCCTCATGCGCCGCACGTTCGAAGTGGGTTTCGCACTGTTCGCGGTCGGCGTCCTGCTGCAGGCCAACCTTGTGGTGGAGCGGGCGTGGGTGCTCGACGCGCTGGGGCTCGACAGCCTTGGCCGGTTGTTTCTCGCCTACCTGTTTCTCACGCTATTCCAGTTGGTGCCTGCCTCATTCGATGCCATTTTCCTGCGCCGGGTGGTGGCCGCAAGGCAGGCCGGCGACGCAGGGCTGACCGGCCGGGAGATCGGCAACTTTCTTGCAGTGACTGTCGGCTACTGTCTGCTCGTCGGCGCAGCCACAGTCGCAACTGGGCCACTGCTTCTCGCCGAACTGTTTCCTGAACGGGTTGCGGACTTCCCGTTTCTGCTCGCGATGCTGCCCGGGCTCATCCTGTTCACGCTGGCCAGCCCGCTTGCCATCATGTTCAACGTCCTGATCGACTATCGCGCCTTCTGGCTCGGGTATGGCGCGGGGACGGTGCTGACCATTGCCACCTTGGGGCTCGCAAAGGCGGGTACGCTGCCGCTCGACCTGATGGGCGTGGCATGGCTGCGGGGGACATGTTACGCCGTCACGGGAATGGTGCTGATCTGGGCAAGCGCGCTCGGCTGGCGGCGGTTCCCGGAGTTCCGTCCCCGATTCCCGCGCTTGGGCAGCCCCTAGGGATTGTTCAGGAAGAGCGAGACGCCGTTGCGCTGATATTCGGAATTGATAAGAATGTCTGTCCTCCCATCGCCATTGTAGTCGAGAACTCCAGAAAAGACTGTGCTGCTGTCTTCCTCGTAGATCTTGGATGCAGCCCATGTTCCACCGGCCTGATGAAACAGATAGAGGCCGCCACGACTGCGTGCGCTGAAACTGGGGGCATTGAGAGAGACGGAAACGAGAATGTCGGCAAGTCCGTCGCCATCGATGTCGGCAGCCTGCGCGCTGCTGACCACGATCTGCCTCTGCTCCTGCGCGAAGCTCGCGACCGGCACCACCTGCCAGGTGGCGCCGCCGTCGATGTTTCGGGCGACGACAACTCCCTGGTAGACCGGCTGAAGGATGTCCGGACGACCATCGCCGTCAAAATCATGGACTTCGCCGAACTGGCCATGAATGGGGAGCACGCCGGGGATCGCGCGGGCTGACCATGTGCCGCCGGCGTCCGGGTTGCGCCACCAGGCGAGCTTCCCGGTGCCATTGTCGGAGGCGACAATGACGAGGCGTCCGTCACCATCGATGTCGGCGACCGCAAGCGTCCGAGGATCGACGAGCCAGGCGCTGTCTCCGACTTCGAATTGGTCCCAGGAGCCGGACGCTCCCGGGTTCCTGAGCCAGACAATGCCACGGGTGACCGGATCCGGGTCGGAAGTGGACTGGACGCGCATCGCGACAACGAGGTCGGGCAGGCCGTCACCATCGATGTCGCCGGCAGCGATGTTGATCGGGGCGGGCACCGCGGTCGAGAGATAGACCCTTTGCCAGCGGGCACCGCGCATACCAGGGTTGAGATAGGCGACAACAGCGGCGTGGGAATTGACGACGCCGACGATGTCAGGTCGGCCATCGCCATTGACGTCAAGGGGAACATGCCTCTCGAACAACACGTTGTTGTTTGGCCGTGCGAGCTCCGGATAACCGTCTGCGTTGGTGATCTCGACCGGGGCCGGCTCCCCGTTCCATTGCATGAGGCCGATCGCCCCAACCCGCGGGTCGAGCAGTCGGCGCGTTAGCGTGTAGCTGTCGAACATGCTGACATCTGGCTTGCCGTCGCAATCATAGTCGGCAAACGCGAACCCGTATGAGTAGCGCATTCCGGTCTTCAGGTCATACTGGGTGAAACGGAATGGCGGGTCGGCAGCATCGCGCAGACTAAGGCTGATGGGCGCGGGCGGCGCCGCCAGGTCGATGGCACCTACCTGCACGTTGCGCACCGGCGGACCGGGACAGGCGATCGGCTGTGGCAGGCTGATCTCGATATCGCGCATGGGCCGGATCTGGGCCGCGAGATCGAGCGTTCCCTGCTCAAATGCGGCGGCGAACAGCAGCGCACCGCTCGTTGCGAGCAGAGCCGACCCGATCCAACCTGCCCGCATGCGGCCCCTCTCGCGCTTTGCTCTGCTTCCCGCGCGCACCTGACCGCGATCCGGCGATCTGCACACCCGTCTGCGCACCGGTTAGGAAGCTTACCTATGACCTGTCACAATACTGTCAAGTTGTTTGCGGCGAAATGAGTGTCACCTCAGACGAGCGGACAGGCTGGTTGCCCTTGGCCGCGCGGCGACCTAGAGAGGCCGATCCGCTTTGGCCCGTTGCCGACAGGTCGTCGTCGGGTATGAACGGCGGCTTGCGTCGACAGTCTTTTGGGACGTTAACGACACTTATGGTCCAGTTCAGGTTACGCGACTGGGTGTCTGTGCTTCTGTACCGGATGCTCGCGCCATGGTTCGGTCATCTTGGGCGCGGGGCACGGATTATCTGGCCGCTGCGCATCTATGGGGCGCGGCATTTCTACCTCGAGGCCGGTGCGACACTGCAGTATGGTGCCTATGTGGCCGTGCTCCCGCGCGACGGAGAGCCAGCAGAGTTGCGGATCGGCGCAGGCTCCATGATTGGCAACCATGCCCACTTGGTCTGCACCCGGCGGGTGGTGTTCGGCAGGCACGTGCTGGTGGCTGACCGGGTGTTCGTGGCAGACAATGTGCATGAATATGCTGACCCAGAGCGGCCGGTCCTGATGCAGGGCCTTCGGCAACTGGCTGACGTCTCCATCGGTGACGGGTCTTGGATCGGCGAGAATGTCGCGATCATCGGCGCATCGGTGGGACGCCATGCCGTGGTCGCGGCGAACGCGGTCGTCACCCGCGATATCCCCGACCTGACGGTTGCCGCCGGATCGCCGGCCGTACCCATCAGGCGCTGGTGCCCCGAGACCCGTTCGTGGCGCCGCACCACCCCTGACGGGAACTTCGTGCCATGACCGGAGTCGCAGCCAAGGCGCCGCAACGGATCGCAGGCTCGGCCGGACTCGCGCTGGTCGACATTGTGCGGCGCGGGGCGCTTTTCGGCGCAATCCTGATCAGCGGCGGCAATCTCCTCATTCCCCGGGTTCCGGTGCTTGTCGCCGTGCTCGTCTTGGGGACGCTGGCGTTTGCAGCGACCCCGCGGCGCGGTCCGCGCGAACGGATCGATGCCATCCTCGCCCTGATCGGTGCCGTGCTGCTGTTGAGCCTTCTGCGATCAGGTCTGGCTGAGATGGACGCGCTGGTAATACGCTATGCCAACTTTGCTGCAGGCCTGATCCTGCTGCTCGTCTACTTGCGGGCCGGGCGGGCGCGCTTCGTCTCGGACCTTGTCATGCTCCTCGCGCCGTTGGCGTGGGTAGCGATTGGAACCGTTGGCCTCGCGACCTTCGCCCAGCCGCTATTCCAGCCGCTCGAGATTAACGAGACAGTTTATTATCACCTCCTCTACATTTTCAATTTCCATGTGCAGATCGAGGATGCAGGAGGTCTGATGAGGGCCAATGGCCCGTTCTACGAACCTGGCGTGTTCCAGATTTACCTGAATCTCTATCTCTATCTTTGCCTTTTCGTGTTGCGCAGTTGGCGCCGTGCGCTGGTTGCTGCGCTCGCAGTTGCCGCGACCCAGTCGACAACGGGACTGGCGCTCGCCTGCGGCCTTGGTGCAATCGCGCTCTGGCGGCAGATCGGGCGCGGCTCGCTCCAGAGACGTGCGGCGATGCTGGTCACAGGCGCTGCCATTGCCGCGATCGTCGCCGGACCGGTGATCGACAATGTCCGCTCGAAGCTGGTCGGGGATTTTGCCGGCTCGGGGATGGCACGGCAGTTCGACCTGATTACCGGGATCAACGTCATTCTCGCCCATCCGATTGGTGGCATCGGCTTCGATCAGGAAACATATCGCCAAGTCTCGGGTGCCTACGCTTTTCAGGATACACTGCTCGACGACCGCATCACCGAAGATCGGGGCAACACAAACGGAGTTCTTGTCATCCTGTACAGCGTGGGGATACCGCTTGGCATGGTTTTCCTGTGGGGGCTGGTTCGGCAGACCTTGCTGCCAGACCGGCTGCTGGTGGGCGGCATTCTCCTTGTCTCGCTGATGACGGAGTCCATTTCACTCACGCCCTTTCCCCTCATGTTCCTGTTCAGCGGTCTCCTGCTGCCCCCCAGGGAGCGGTGATGAATACGAGGTTTCAGCGGGTGCTCGTGGTGGGGCGGGACTATTTCTTCTATACCCGGGCGATCTGCGACATGATCGCTGCGCGGACCGGAGCTGCAGTTGCATTTGTGCCGATCGAGCCGCCCGGGCTTGCCTACAGGCTGGCGAAGCGGGCGGGCCTGCTGGGTGCGCGGTGGCTTGACCGGCACCATCGCCGGGCGCTTGCGGACCATGTCGGGTTCGCGCCCGATCTCGTGCTGTTCATCCAGTGCCACCAGCTCGGAGACCGGATCGCCTGGTATCGCGCGGCCTTCCCTGACGCGCCGTTCCGGCTCTATTATTGGGACTCTCTTGCCACCCACGACTATCGGCCCTGGCTATCCGGCTTCGAGGCGGCCTTCTCGTTCGACCCGGAGGATTGCGCGGCCGTGCCCGGGCTTATCCACCTGCCGCTGTTCTTCGTGCCCGAGCTGCGGGCGGCGCGAGACGTGCCCGACCCGCCCTTCGATCTTGGTTTCGTCGGCCTTGCCGTCAGCCGGCGGCGCTACGACGCGCTTGATGCGCTGCGGCGACAGGCGGCCGTCCAGGGACTGTCACTCGATGCGAGGCTCGTGGTCTCGCCGCTCCTTTGGGTGCGCGAACTCCTCGCCGGGCGGCCGTTGCGAGGGGTGCGTTTCAGGAGCGTCGGCAAGGCCGAGGTGCTGGCGAGCTATGCCCGCTCAGCCGCGATTCTCGATGTGCCCAACAATAGCCAGTCGGGTTTCACCATGCGCACCTTCGAGGCGCTTGGCGCCCATCGCAAGCTGGTCACAACCAATGCGCGGGTAGCAGACGCTGGATTTTTTGACCCGGCGTGCGTTGCGGTGCTTGAAAAGGGCCAGCCCCTTCCGCCAAGGGCATGGCTACGCGACGGGCGCAGTCCGGGTCGTGACATCGAGGCTTTCGGGCTGGAGGCCTTTGTGGATCGCCTGCTTGCACCCGTCCCGAACTTGCCCCTGCCGGCCGAAGCGCCCGCCCTGAAAGTGTCCTCGTGAAGCGTCTTCTGGCAGATACCGCCAACCGCCTGCTTCGGCCAATAGGCGTTGGGATTCACCATGAGGGGTTCGACATGGCCGGCGCCATTGCCCGGCTGGGGCGCGACCGGCCGCAGATCGCCTCGGTGATCGACATCGGTGCCTCGAACGGCCGGTGGAGCCGGCTCGCGCTCGCCGCCTTTCCGCGGGCACGCGTGGTGGGGATCGACCCCCTTGTCGAGCGGGAGGCGGAGCTTGCCGCACTGGCCCGCGATAACCCACGCTTTGCCTATGTGCTTGCTGCCGCCGGCCCGGAAGCCGGCGGAACGACGCAGCTTGCGGTGGGTGCGGACCTCGACGGCAGCACCGTCGACGGCAGCGATGGCGCGCTTCGCGAGGTGCCGACCGACACGATCGACGCCATCGTCACAAGGCTCGGGCTCAAGGCGCCCATTCTTCTCAAGTTCGACACCCACGGGTTCGAACTGCCGATCCTTGCCGGCTGCGCCCAGACGCTGCCGATGACGAGCCATGTTGTGATGGAAGCCTACAACTTTCGCCATGTGCCGCAGACGCTTCTGTTCCACGAGATGTGCGCGCACATGCTGACGCTTGGTTTCCGCTGCTTCAACCTGGCCGAACCCATGCACCGCCCCCTGGACCAGGCGCTGTGGCAGATGGACCTGTTCTTCGCCCGCATCGACGACCCGGTTTTCGCCTCGGAGCAGTTCCGGTGACCCGTGTGCTGATCACCGGCGGGGCGGGCTTCATCGGCTCGGCGCTGGCTGCGCGCCTTGCGGGCGATGGCCATGCGGTGACGGTGCTCGACAATCTGCTGCCGCAGGTGCACGGGCCCGACCCTGCGGCGTCGCCGCTCCGGCGGCGCCTGCCGGCCAACGTGCGCTTCATCCTGGGCGATGTGACCGACCGGGACACCCTCGCCGGCGCGCTCGACGGACAGGAGGCGGTTGTTCATTTCGCAGCCGAGACCGGGACCGGCCAGTCAATGTACCGGATCGAGCATTATGCGCGGGTCAATGTGGGCGGCACGGCGCTTCTGCTCGACCTGCTCGCCAACGGTCACCACTCGATCAGGCGGCTGGTGGTGGCCTCGTCGCGCGCCATTTACGGCGAGGGGTGCTACCTGGCGCCGGACGGACGGAAGCTTTACCCGGGGCCGCGGGCGAAGTCAGCGATGGAGATGGGCCGGTTCGAACCCGAGGTGGCTGGCGAGGGGCCGTTGACCGCCGCACCCACTCCCGAGGACGCGAAGCTTCATCCCACTTCGGTTTACGGGATCACCAAGCATGTCCAGGAGCAGCTGGTGCTGACCGCAGGAGGCGCGCTGGGCATCGAGGCGGTCGCGCTCCGGTTCCAGAATGTCTACGGGCCGGGCCAGTCGCTCTCCAACCCCTACACGGGCATTCTCTCGATCTTTGCCAACCGGATCCTGTCTGGCGAGGGGCTCAACATCTTTGAGGATGGTCGCGAGAGCCGCGATTTCGTCTTCGTCGACGATGCAGTCGAGGCGACGTGCCGCGCATTGTCCGCCGATGGTGCACCGGGCCACGCCTTCAATGTCGGGACCGGTCGCGCGGTTTCTGTCATCGAGGTCGCCGAGACGCTGATGGCAGCGCTCGGCCGGCGGGTGCCGGTCAGGATTTCCGGCGAGTTCCGGATCGGCGACATCCGCCACGCCTTCGCCTGCACGCGGCTGGCGGAGGAGCGGCTCGGCTTCCGTGCCGCAGTCGGCTTCGAGACGGGCGCGGCGCGGCTGGCGGCGTGGGCCGCAGGCGAGGGTCCGCAGGAAAGCGGCTACGAGGCGAGTCTTGCCGAAATGCGCCGCAAGGGGCTGATGGCATGACGCAGACGAGCGACGCCGGCCGCAAGGTTGCCCTTGTGACCGGGATCACCGGGCAGGATGGAGCCTATCTCGCCGAGTTGCTGCTTGCGAAGGGATATCTGGTCCACGGGATCAAGCGGCGGACCTCGCTGTTCAACACCGACCGGATCGACCATCTCTACCAGGACGTGCACGAGGCCGACAGGCGCTTCATCCTCCACTATGGCGACCTGACCGACTCGACGAACCTCATTCGGATCGTGCAGTCCGTCCGACCCGACGAGATCTACAATCTCGCTGCGCAGAGCCATGTCGCAGTGTCGTTCGAGGAGCCGGAATATACTGCCAACGCCGATGGGCTCGGCGCGCTCAGGCTTCTGGAGGCAATCCGCATCTGCGGGCTCGAAAAGACGACCCGGTTCTACCAGGCCTCGACCTCCGAGCTCTATGGCCTGGTCAAGGAGATCCCGCAGCGCGAGTCGACGCCCTTCTACCCGCGCTCGCCCTACGCCGTGGCCAAGCTCTATGCCTACTGGATCACGGTCAATTACCGCGAGGCTTACGGGATCCACGCCTCGAACGGCATCCTCTTCAACCACGAGAGCCCGGTACGCGGCGAGACCTTCGTCACGCGCAAGATCACCCGGGCGCTTGCCCGGATCGCGCTCGGCCTGCAGGAGACGCTTTGGCTCGGCAACCTGTCGGCGCTGAGGGACTGGGGCCATGCCCGCGACTATGTCGAGGCGCAGTGGCTCATCCTTCAGCAGGACGCGCCCGACGACTATGTGATCGCGACCGGCACTCAATATTCGGTCAGGGACTTCGTGCAGGCGGCCGGGCGGCATCTCGGCATCGCAATCGCCTTCGAGGGCACGGGGGTCGACGAGGTGGGGCGCGTGACCGAGGTGACCGGGGACCACAGGGTGCAGCCCGGGCAGACGATCGTCAGGGTCGATCCGCGCTATTTTCGGCCGACCGAGGTGGAGACGCTGCTTGGTGATGCCAGCAAGGCGCGCCAGCGCCTCGGCTGGGTACCGAAGACGGGGTTCGACGAACTGGTCAGGGAGATGATCGCAGCCGACCATGCGGCAGCGCGCCGCGACGACTTGGTAAAACGCCATGGCTACCGGGCGTTCGATTACAATGAGTGAGCCAAGAGGCGGACCGGCGCCCGACGCGCCCATCTATGTTGCCGGGCATCGGGGGATGGTTGGCTCGGCGATCGTGCGACGGCTCCAGGCGGGTGGTTACACGCGGATCCTCACGGCTGGCCGGGCGGAGCTCGACCTGCGCGACCGGCGTGCGGTCGATGCCTTCCTCGCTTCGAACCGGCCGGCCTATATCTTCATCGCCGCCGCAAAGGTGGGAGGTATCCTCGCCAACGCGACCCACCCCGCCGACTTCATTGCCGAGAATCTGGCGATTGCGCTCAATGTCATCGAAGGCGCCCACGAGGCGGGTGTCGAGCGGCTGATGTTTCTCGGCTCGTCATGCATCTACCCGCGCGACTGCCCCCAGCCGATCAGCGAGGAGGCGCTCCTGACCGGGCCGCTCGAGCCCACCAACGCGCCCTATGCGATCGCCAAGATCGCCGGGATCGCGCTTGCCGAGGCGATGAACCGCCAGCATGGGCGCCGCTATGTGAGCGTGATGCCGACCAACCTCTACGGCGCCGGAGACAATTACGACCTGGCCACAAGCCATGTCCTGCCGGCGCTCATCCGGAAGGCCCATGAGGCGAAGTTGGCGAGGGTACCGGCGCTGATCCTTTGGGGAACCGGCACGCCGAGGCGTGAGTTCCTCCACGCCGACGATCTCGCCGACGCCTGCGTTTTCCTGATGGAGCAGGGCTACGCCGGGCCGCTGCTCAACATCGGCACTGGCGAGGATCTTTCGATCGGGGAGCTTGCCCGGCTGGTGTGCCGGGTGGTGGGCTATGAAGGAGAGATCACCCACGACCTCTCGAAGCCGGACGGAACGCCAAGGAAGCTTCTCGATGTGTCGCGGCTCCACGCGCTCGGTTGGCGTCACCGGATCGAGCTCGAGGACGGGATCGCGCGCGCCTATGCGGATTTTCTGTCATCGTTCGGCTGACCGAACAGGAAGGCGGCGAGCAGGCGGTTCTCGACATCGAGCGCGTGGCCGAAGACGGCGAAGCTTCGCCCGACGCGGGGCCACATGCGCGGTTCGCGCAACAGGCGCGGCAGCCATTCGAGGCCGAGCGCGCGCCAAACCGGGCCCGAGCGGGGCTTGGTGCCCGACAGGAAATCGATCGCAGCGCCGAGCCCGACCGAGGCGCCCGGATGGCCGGCCTCGTGGAGCAGGCGCTGGAACCGCTCCTGCCGGCCGAGGCCGAGGAAGATGAGAACATCGTCGAAGCCCTGGGCGGCCACCTCGGCGGCACGGGCTGCAAAGTGGTCGGGCGGGAGCAGGCTACTGTCGACGCTGACCTCGTTCGCAGCGAAGAAGTGCGGATGGCGCTCGGCGAGGCCGGCGTGGGCGGCCCCGGTTCCACCAAGGAGAAGCACCCGCCGGCCGATCGCTCGGGCCAGATAGAGGGCGAACAGGTCGGGGCCGTGCAGGCGCCGGATCGGCTGGCCGAACCGCATCCGGACATAGAGGGCAAGGGCTGAGCCGTCGCAGTAGACATGGGTCGCGCCTTCGACATCGCGGCGATAGTCCGGGCTGGTGAGGAAATACCAGGCGGCCTCGGTGTTGAAGACGACGGCGCGCGACCCGTCGAGCGGCCAGGGCTCAGTGCTGAGCGGCATTTGCGGGCAATGCCTCGCTGCCCCTGGCGACGCCCTCGACGAAAGCCTGGATGGACGCGGGGCGCGACGCGCCGAGGACGAGACTTTGAAAGCGGTAAAGCGCGGGATCGGCGACAACTTCGGCGAGCTTCGCCTTGCCCGAGGCCATGACGCCCATCGCCCAGACCTCACGGCGGGTTTCGGCGAGCCAGCGGCGAAAGCCATCCAGGTTGGGCTGCACCATGTAACCGAGAAGGTTGTAATGGGTGCACAGGATAGTTCCGGGATCGAGCAGGCGGTCGGCGAGAAGGGGGTTCATGGTGATGGCGACGAGGCGCCGGCCGCTGCGGCCGAGCTCGCCGGCGAGCCGGTTCAGGTGCCTCGCCTGGCCGAGACCGAGCAGCAGGTCGACGAAGATGTTCTGGAGCGCGATCGCCGGCACCTCGAAGTCGAGGTCTGCGACTGCGTCGACTTCGCGTGCAATGAAGGCGGCAAGTGAAGCCGCGGGCGCCGAGCGGCTGGTGACAAGGCTCCGGGCTAGGCTGCCATAATCCATCGAGGCAAGCATCGCCGCCGGCACACCTTTGGTGGCGACAAGCCCGTTCAGCCGGTGGAGATAGGGAACGGCAGGGATGACCCGGAAACGGCGAAGCTCAGGGTCGGCCTGCATCGAGGAGAGGAGATCGGGTGCCTCGGCGTGGGTTGAGACCATGAAATGGTCAACGCCGTGAGCAAGCGCTGCGCGCATGGTGGCGTGCGCCGAAGACCAGTCTCGGGCCTTGAGCCTGGCGTAGTAGCCGCTGGCGCGGTCGGTCGAGGCGTGGTTGACCCCGAAGAAGGGGTTGTCGCCAAGGATGATCACGACAGGCGCTCCAGCAGGCGGTCGACCCCGGTTGCAATCTCGAGCTCGCGGTCGAAGGAGGCTGACTCGAGGAAATGGCGGGCCTGGGCAGTGAATTCGAGCCCGCGCAGATAGACACCGGCATCCGAGGCCAGCTCGGCGATCGACACGCGGCGGGCGCCCTCGGCGAACTCGTAGAAATCATGGGCCAGGGTGCGGCCATCGGCGAGATCCACCTCAACCCGGTAGGTCGGCTTGCGGACATCGGGGTCGGTCCAGTCAAGGGCAAGGGAGAGCGCAGCGCCATTGGCCGAGGCGCCCTGAAGGCGGGCGCGGTCGGGCGCGTCGAGCGAGTGGATGGTCTCCGCCACGACAAGGTCGAGTGCTTCGACCGGACCGGCAATGTCGAGGGCGAGGCTGAGCAGGTGCGAGCCGAACTCGTTAAGGACCCCGCCGCCGGACGCCTTGCGGCCGCGCCAGCCAGTGTTGGGGCCCAGCACGGTGTTGGCGCGCAGCGAGAGGCGAACTGCTGCCACCCGGGCAGTGCCGATCGTGGCGCGCAGCCGCTTCTGGAGCGGATGGTGAAGAAGGACATAGCCGCACAGCAGGTGGGGTTCCGGATCGGTTACGCGCAGCGGCTTTTCCACGAACACGCGACCGGCGCGATCCTTGAGCGCCCGCCAGGCGCTGTCGTGGTGCAGGGTCGGCGAGGTGATGAGGGCGAGGTCGAAAACGCCCGGCGCCCGTTCGGGACCGGGGGCGGTCGCTTCGAGCATGGCGGCGGGCAGAAAGATGCCAAGCCCGGCGCGGACTGCCAGCGACGGTTCGATGACGGTCCAGCGGATGGCGAAGTCGGTCAGAAGGTTGAGCTGGGCCATGTGTGTGAGACCCATGCGGCCAGCGCCGACGAGGATTGCGCGAAGTGCCATCGGGTCTGTCGCTCAGGCGCGGCCGTAGATGTCGGCGAGGCG
>CALLWN010000176.1 GCA_938016505.1 uncultured Sphingomonadaceae bacterium | reverse complement strand
CTTTGTCTACGATCCCGGCCGCGCCGGCGGCGAGGTCGCGGCCTCGGTCGCACGCGGTGCCTTCCGCTTCATGTCGGGCCGTGCAGTCCGAGGCGGGGGTGGCGACGCGGCCGTGTCGACCCCGGTCGCAAGCATCGGCGTTCGCGGCACCGTGCTCGAGGCCGTCGTTGGCGAGGAGGTGCCCGCCATCCTCGCGCTGCTCGACTCCCCCCCGGAGCTTCCCGCGCTGGATCCGGATACGGCGACGCTCGTCGTCCTGCGCGGCCCGGGACCCCGGACCAGGGGCCTCGACAGGCCCGGCCGACTTGCAGTGACCGCCGGAGGCGTGACCGTGCCGATCGACCGGCCCGGCGACGCCATTGTCGTCCCGGCGCCTGGCACGGCGCCCGTCGGCCCCTTTCCCTTCTCCCCGCGCGCGCATGCCCGCCTGTCCGAGCTGCTGCGCACCGTGCCCGACGCCCGGGGGGACGAGGGGCGATGGCCGATTCCATCGGCCGCCGTGTTCGCCTCGGCGATCGAGGTCGTGCCGCCCGGCAGGGAAGTCACCGAGCTGCTGCCGCCGAGCGCCGACATGCCGACCCGTCCAGCGACGAGGCCCTGTCCGCCAGGGGGCACCATCTGCCCGTGAGGCAGTGACGATCCGACATCAGAAGGTGGCCGGACTGGCTGGGGGTCAGGCGCCCGGGAGGTTCAGCTCCCGGGCAAAGCGTTCAAGTGCGCGCAAGTCGGCGGGGCTGCCCGCGAGGGCCTGGCGCGCCGCTGAATAGGCGGCCCGGGCCTTGGCCTTCTCGCCAAGCACCATCCGTGCGCGGATCAGCCGCTGCCAGCCGGCAAGGTCGAGCGGATTCTCGCCGAGCCGTGCCTCAAGCCCGTCGACCATGCCGCGGATCATCGCCTGCCGGTCCGCTGGTGACATGGCGCTGGCCTCAGCGATCTGGTCGGCGGTGGGCGGGCCCGGCCTGTCTCGCGGCAGGGCAGCGGATGCGGGCGGCGGAAGGCGGGCTGACACGTCGATTCCGGCAGCCTTGGCGCGGGCGAGAATGATCGTGCGCAGTTCCGCAACCCAGGGCGCCGCAGGGTCCTCGGCGACGAGTCCAAGCCACGCGTCGATGGCCCCACGGGTATCGCCATCCTGGTCGCGTGCGGCCGCGAGATAGTAGCGGGCCCGCGCATCGGCGGGATCGACCTCGAGCGCGCGGCGGAAGCTTGCACGCGCAGCCGGGGTGATTTCACCCGCGCTCGCCATCACCTGTGCCTCGCCCAGCGCGGAAAGATACAAGGCGTTGCGCGGCGCCAGCGCAACAGCGCGCGCATAGGCTTCCGCCGCGCCGCCATAGTCGCCAAGCTCGAACCGGCTCCACCCCAGCATCCGCCAGCCCTCGGGGTCGGCCGGGTTGGCCTGCAGCCGGGCCTCGAGCCTCGCCAGAAGCTCGCGTACCCCCTTGCCGGCACCGTCCGGACTCTCGGCCGGCCTCGCCGCCTCCGTTGTCGCGCCGCCGGCGCCGCTGGCCCGGCCGACGACATCGGGCCGATCCATCCACCCATATCGCCCGGAGAGCACCGCCACCGCCGGTACGACGGCGACAGCCAGCACCACCGCAAGCCAGGCGCGTGGGCGCCTGCCCGCACCCGACGCATCCGCAGGCGTGACCGCGAGCGTGTCCGCTTCCTCGCCCAGCCGGCGGCGAAGGTCCGCCTCGCGCGCTGCGGCCTCGGCCGGCGCGAGCCTCCCCTCGGCCAGCTGCCGGTCGATCGCGGCAAGCTCCAGCGCAAGCGCGGCGAGCACTGCCTCGCGCCCGGCGCGCCTGTCCCCGCCGGGCCGGCGCCCGGTCAGCAGCAGGACCACCGCCACCGCTGCGACCACGGCAAGGACCGTCAGAACCGCCCAGAGCCATGGCCCGCTCATCGCATCGGCCCCGCCCGTCTGCCTCGTCGTCGACGCCTCGACCCGGTCGCATCCGACCCCGCCCCTCGGCAGGGATGTCGCCGGCCCCAGCCGGCACCGGCAGCGGGCCCGCCCGGAGCAGGATCGTCCGGGCCTGGATCGGCGAGGATGTCCGGGCGCAGGCGAGGGGTCCCGATCATGCCCATCTGTAAGGGGGCGATCGCCCCGGATCCGCAGCGGGCGAGGTTCCGCAAGGGCATCAACTCCTCGTGGTTGCCCCTGGCGACCGCCAGCCGGAAGAGCGCCGGCCGCTGCGGGTGGGCGTGCCATTGCTCCGGGCCAGCGAAGGGCCGCGCCGCTGCGCACCTTCTGCTGCGGTGCCCGCTGGCAGGACCGCCCCGCCGGGGGCGGAGATGAGCGCGCACCGGCCGATCTCTGCTGCCATGACATCCGCCTCCACGCCAGCCGGCAATGCCGCGCTCTTAGGAGGTGGAAGAGGTTACCGTAAAGGGGAGCAGCAGGTTTCGACCTCCGGTGTCGACTGGCGTGGGACTGGTCCGGCGGCGCAGCTGTGCTAGGCTCCGCTGGCAGCGTGCCGGACGAGGAGGCGCCGTGGAGACGGGAGACGAGCTTCTGGACGTCGCGATCGTCGGCGCGGGGCCGGCCGGCCTTGCCGCTGCCGCCCGCGCAGCCCGGCGCGGCATGCGTCACCTCCTCCTCGAGAAGACCGACCATCTCGCCGACACGGTGTTCCGCTACCAGAAGGGCAAGCATGTCATGGCGACACCGGCCCAGCTCCTGCTGCGCGCCGACCTTGGCTTCGCGGCCGGTCCGCGCGAGACGGTCCTCGCGCAGTGGGACAGGGACGCAGCCGGTGCCGGGATCGCCGTCCGCTATCGGTCCGACGTCACGGAGATCTCCGGCGCAAGGGGGAACTTCCTGCTCACGCTCGCGGATGGCGAGAGGGTCCGGGCCGCCCATGTGGTGCTTGCGATCGGCACCCAGGGCAACCCCAATCTCCTTCGCCTGCCCGGTGCCGACGCGCCAGACGCTCCGGCGATCCAGTACACGCTCGACGACCCCGGCGCCTTCATTGACGAGCATATCATCGTGGTGGGCTCGGGCGACGCCGGCATCGAGAATGCGCTCGGCCTTGCTGCCGACCCGGCGCAGGGCAACTGCGTCACCATCCTCAACCGATCGGCCGACTTCGCCCGGGCCAAGGAGGCCAATGTGAAGGCCCTGATGGCCGCGCGCGACGCTGGCCGGATCACGGTGCTCACCGAGACTGCGCCAAACCGGCTCGAACCCGGCCAC
This sequence comes from uncultured Sphingomonadaceae bacterium, assembly GCA_938016505.1. Taxonomy (GTDB): domain Bacteria; phylum Pseudomonadota; class Alphaproteobacteria; order Sphingomonadales; family Sphingomonadaceae; genus Thermaurantiacus. The sequence continues at coordinate 4,780 of CALLWN010000176.1, read as the reverse complement.
ATGGTGGTCGAGACCCGCGACGGCGAGGCGCGGCTCCGCTGCGACCGGGTGATCGCCCGGCTTGGCTCGGCGCCGCCGCGCGCCTTCGTCGAGAAGGCCGGGGTCGCCTTCACGTCTGCCGCGCGGGAAGCCTTCCCGCTGCTCTCGCCGCGCTTCGAGACCAGCGTCCCCGGCCTGTATGTGATCGGCGCGCTGGCCGGCTACCCGCTCATCAAGCACTGCCTGAACCAGGGCCATGACGTCATCGAGTTCATCGCCGGCAACGATGGGCTGCGGCCCGCCGACGAGCCCATCCTGGAGCGGCTGTTCGCCGGCCTCGGGCCGGAGCGTACGGTGGACGGCTGGATCGCGTTCCTGCGCGAGCGGGTCTCGATCTTCAGACCCGTCTCGCCGCTGCAGATGCGCGAGCTCCTGCTCGACGCATCGGTGCGGCGGTGCCGGCCGGGCGAGCTGGTGTTCCGGAAGCACGATGTCGGGGCCTCGCTGTTCGCAATCGCCGAGGGGGCGGTCGAGGTGGAGATCGACCCCGGACCGCCGCGGCGGACGGCAAGCATCGGCGAGGGATCGATCGTCGGCGAGGTCGGCCTCATCTCTGGCCGCAGGCGGGGCGCCACCGTGCGGGCGGCCGCCGACTCCATCCTGGTCGAGCTGCCGCGCACCGCAGCGCTGCGCCTCATCGGAACCGTGCCCGAGGCGGGCGCCGAAGTGGAGCGGATCACCACCACTCGGCTGCTCCTGCAGATCTTCCAGTCGGGTCTGGTCGCCGACGACCTTGCCCCGATCCTCGCATCCGCCAAGACCCTCACGGTGCGCGCCGGCGAGCCCATCGTCGAGGAGGGTGACGCCGGCGACGCCCTCTTCGTCGTCCGTCGCGGGTCCTGCACCGTGGAGAAGCGCATCGGCGGCAAGCCGGTGTTCCTGAGTTACCTCCCGGCGGGGTCCTATTTCGGCGAGATGGCGGTGCTCGACGGCAGCCCCCGCACCGCGACCGTCCGCGCCGCAATCCGGTCCGAGCTCATCCGGCTCGACGGTGCGGCCTTCCGGGCCCTGTTCGATGCCAAGCCGGAGCTGCGCGCTCGCACCCTGACCGACATGGCCGCCCGCCGCGCGCTCAACGCCTTCATCGAGGACCGCAAGCACCGGTTCGGCAGTGCGGTCGACCTCTACAGCGAGACCGCCGCTTTCCTGATCGAGAACGGTCTCGGCGAGGCGACCGACGTGCTTCTCATCGACGAGCGCCTGTGCGTCGGCTGCGACAATTGCGAGAAGGCCTGCGCCGACAGTCATGACGGCCTGTCCCGGCTCGACCGGGAGGCGGGCCGCACCTTCGCCTATCTCCACGTGCCCACCTCCTGCCGCCACTGCGAGCACCCGCACTGCATGACCGACTGCCCGCCGGACGCGATCCGCCGCGGACCGGATGGCGAGGTTACGATCAACGACAGTTGCATCGGCTGCGGCAACTGCGTGCGCTACTGCCCCTATGGTGTCATCCGCATGGACTCGCCGCCACCCAGGAAGCCAGGACTTCTCGCCTGGATGCTTCTCGGGCGCGGCCCGGGACCCGGCGAGCCGCCAAAGGCGTGGGCAAGGGCCGAGCGGGCGCGCCTCGGCATCGAGGAACCGCCGAAGAAGGCGGTGAAATGCGACATGTGTGCCGGCAGGCGTGGAGGGCCGGCCTGCGTGCGCGCCTGCCCGACGGGCGCCGCCATCCGCGTCGCGCCCGAGGCGTTCCTCGCGCTGGCGCGGCAGCCGGCCTGACCAGCTTGGGCGCAGCCCGGTGAACGCTCGCGCAGCCCCGCGACCCGCCCCTGCCCGGACCCGGCCGTCACAGCTGGCCGTCCACGAAAGCTTCCTTGCGCATCGTGGCTATCTCTGGGCGCGGGTTGCCGCGCTGGTCGCTGCGGGTGCCGGCCTCCTCTATGCGCTGGACAGCCCGTGGCCGCGCCCCAATGGCGGCACCGCGCTTGGCTATGGGCTGGGAACAGTGGCCGCCGGCCTGATCGTCTGGCTCTCTCTCCTCGGCATCCGCAAGCGCCGCTTCACCGATGGGCAATGGTCGCTCAAGGCGTGGGTCTCGGCCCATGTCTGGCTCGGGCTCGCCCTGGCCGTTGTTGCCACGCTCCATTCCGGCTTCCAGTTTGGCTGGAACGTGCATACGCTCGCCTGGGCTCTGCTGATGGGTGTCATCCTCTCGGGGGTCTGGGGCGTCATCCTCTATGTTCGGCTGCCGAGGCTGCTCTCGGACAACCGGGCCACGGCCAGCGAGCGGGCCATGGCGGTCGAACTTGCCGACAATGACCGGGCGCTCGAGGCCGCCGCCCGCCCGCTGGCCGACAGGGAGGCGGCGCTCGTCAAGGCCGCCATCGCATCACCCGCAGTCGGCGCGGGTCTTGCCGAGCGGCTTGCCGGGCGGGTCGCCCAGTGCGGAACGGCTGCGGCGCTTGGCGCGATCGGTCCGTCAGACCCGGCGCTTGCCCCGCTGCGCCAGCTGCTGGAGGTCAGGGCCGCGCTGCTCGCCCGGATCCGGACCAACGCGTGCCTCAAGACCTGGCTCCAGTTCTGGCTGCTCGTCCATGTGCCGCTGACCCTCGCGCTTCTCGCCGCGCTCCTTGCCCACATCGTCTCGGTCTTCTTCTACTGGTAGACATGTGATGGGCGAGCGCGCTCCGGGCCTCCGCTTCCGGCTCCGCCAGGTGAGCCAGCGCCTCGCTGGCGGCGATATCGTGCGCGAGCGGGACCTCGGGCCGGGGCCGATCACGGTTGGCCGGGCCACCGACTGCACCATCGAGATTCCCGATCTCGGTGTCGCCCTCCGCCACCTTGCGCTCGCGGCAGACGCCGACGGCGGGGTGGGTCTGGCCATCGAGGCCCCGGTCCTGATCGATCGCGAGTTGGCCTCCCCTGGCCGGCTCGGGCTCGACTCGCCCCGCACGCTGGCACTGGGCGGCCACCGGCTGACGATCGCGCGGGACGCGGCCGATCCGGACATCATCCTCCTGACCCTCGAGCAGGCCGTCGCCCTGCGCCCGGTGCCAGGGAAGCTCACCCCGCCTGTTGCCGGCCGGCGCGCTGCCGCCTGGATCTTGGGTCTCGCCATTCTCATCGCCTTCCTCGCCTGGCCGATCGCCGGGTTTGTCGCCCGCCCCTTGCCGCCGACCGCGGGAACAGCGCGGGCGCTCGCGGCCGAGCCGCATTTCCGGAACCGGGGGCCTGCGTTCGACCGGACATGGCTGTCAGGGCCGATGAGCTCGGCCCATGCGCTGCTGGTCGCCGACTGCAAGGCCTGCCATCAGGAACCGTTCGCGAGCGTGACCGACGCCAGCTGTCGCAGCTGTCACCGCAGCGCCCACGACCATGCCAGGCCCGAGCGCATGCTCGCCACATTGGCCGGGCCGCCGCCACTCGTCGCGGCCGCGCGGGCGATTGCGAACCTGCCGCCGGGTCGCTGCACCGTCTGCCACACCGAGCACGAGGGCCGGAAGCTCCTCTCGAACCCGGGGACGAGTGACTGCGGTGCCTGCCATGCGACCCTCTCGACGAAGCTCCCCGATACCGCCTTGCGCGATGCCAGCCACTGGCGTCGGGATCATCCGCAGTTCCGCCCGCGCGTCGTCAGCGGCTTTGTCGCAGGAAAGCCGGTCTTCCGGCAGGTCCCGCTCGACCAGCGGCCCGAGGAGCGCAACGGGCTTCGTTTCAGCCACGCCCAGCACCTCTCGGTCACCAACGCCGTCGCCCGCATGGCCCAGCGTCTCGAAGGCCATGGCAGGCCGCTCGACTGCGCCGACTGCCACCGCGCCGAGAAGAGCGGGCCGGGCTTTCTCCCGGTCGAGATGGAGCAGCACTGCAGCGCCTGCCACAGCCTCGCCATCGCTGACACCTCGGGGCGCGTGGTCCAGCTTCCCCACGGCAGGCCGGCACAGGTGGTGGCAATGCTTCGCGCGCTGCGCCCAGCGCCAGCGCCGGCCCCCGCGGTTGCCGGTTCGGCCCGCACCCTGCCTGGGGCCGGGCCCGCCAGCGCCGGCGTCGCGCCGGATGCGCTGACGCGGGCAGCCGCGCCTTTTCTCCCCGGCGGGGTGTGCCAGGATTGCCACGAGGTCCGTATCGATCACGCGCCGGGAAGTCTGGAGATCGGGATCGCCCCGGTCCATCTGAGCGGGCGATTCTACCAGCGGAGCCTCTTCCCCCACCCCTCGCACAAGGGCGTGCGGTGCAGCACCTGCCATGCGGCGGGTGCGAGCGACCAGGCCGGGGACCTGCTGCTTCCAGGCATCGCCACCTGCCGCCAATGCCATGGCAACCCCGGCTGGGCGGCACGACACCCTGACGCGAGAGCTTCGGACGCGTGCGCCACCTGCCACTGGTTCCACCCTGATGCCCGCGCCCCCGGCTTTGCCGGGCTCGAGAAGGCGGTTGGCGCAGGCCCGGCGGCAAGGCGCTGACCCGCAGGCGCAAGCTGGCTGGCGCGCGGTCCTTCACAAACCCGGTTCGCTGCCATTCGCGCTGTCAAGGAGAGCGACCATTCCACCGGCCGGCCTGCCCATGCCGATGGCCTGAACTCGGATGGTCGGGGAGACAGGATTCCAGACCGGTTTTCAGGCGCTCCAACCTCTTGAGAACGCTCACGCTTTTCCACCTTCGCACAGTCAGGCGCACATCGGGAGGCCGGGTGCGGGAGCCGCGATCGGTCAGCGCGACCCTGGGCGACTGCCGGCCTGGCGTGCCGCGATGCCATTGTAGGGTCGAGGTTCCGCCAGCCCTGCCGGGCCGTCCCGGGCGA
>CALLWN010000175.1 GCA_938016505.1 uncultured Sphingomonadaceae bacterium | reverse complement strand
GGTGTCGACGATGCGGACGATTGGGTCTCCGGCCTCGACGAAATCGCCCTCGCGGACATACCATTGCGCGACCCGGCCGGAGACGAGGGCGGAGATGGTCTGGACCCGGTCGGCCGGGTCGATGGTGGTGATGCGGCCCTCGCCATAGGCGGTCTGGACCCAGGGCACGAAGGCGAGGAAGGCGCCGACGAGGAGGATGGCGGCGACGAGCAGGGCCGCGACCGAGGAGGCGATGCCGGGGACGCGGATCGACGACAGCGTGCGGAAGCGGGCGTAATCCTCGTCAGGCAACGACAAGCCGGCGGCCCTTCCCGACGCTGGTGCGCAGCCGGTCGAAGGCGGCGCGGTCCTTCAAGAGGGTCTGCTGGTCGCGGCCGATCCACAGGAAGCCCTCGAGCGAGATGTCTTCCGGGCGGTTGGTGAAGTGGACGAGGGTGGTGCGGGTGCCGGCGAAGTGGCGGACCACGTCTTCGAGGCGGTGGAGCGAGACCATGTCGAGGAGGGGGGAGAGGACGAGGATGCGCGGGCGCGACAGGACGGCGGCGGCGAGCTTGAGCTGCATGGTCTTGGGGAGGCTCAACGGCCAGCCGGTGGTGGAGAGCATGGTCTGCATGGCCTCGGGGAGCATGGCGATGCGGTCTTCGAGGCCGACGAGGCGGAGCGCGGCGGTGATGTCGGCCGGATTGCCGCTTGTGTTGGCGAGCGTGAGATACTCCTCGATGGTGGTCTCGACGATGTTGGGCCGGTCGAGGACGATGATTTCGGTGCGCAGGCGGACCCGGTCGAGCGCGGTGATGTCGACTCCGCCGAGGGTGACGAGGCCGCTTTCGGGGCGGATGTGGCGCTTGAGGAGGTGGCTGAACAGGCGCTCCATGCCGGGATCGCCCGAGGCGACGAGCTTGGCGCCTTCGGGGATGGTGAAGTCGAAGGTGACGGGCCCGGCGCTGTGGGTGAAGCGGACGGCGGTGAGGCGCAGGGTGGCATCGGGCGGGGCGGCGGCATGACGGCCCCCGGCCGGCTCGCGGCGGAGGCTGTAGAGCTGGTTGAGCTCCTCGAGGCCGGCGACGAGGTCGTAGAAATCCTCGATGTAGGGGCCGAGCTGGGCGGCGCCGTAGAAGACTCCGGCAAGGATGAGCTCGGCGGCGACGAGCTGGCCGATGGAGAGCTGCTCCTGGATGACGAGCCAGCCGCCGAGCGCGAGGAGGGCGGCGCTGGCGACGGCGTAGAGGATGTAGAGGGCGATCGTCTGCGGGAAGACCCAGCGGAAGCGGCGGACGCGGGCTGCGATGTAGTCGGCGGTGAGCTGCTCGGAGCGCTGGTAGGCGAAGTCCATGTGGGCGGCGGACTTGTAGAAGCCATCGGAGGCGCCGACGCCTTCGAGCCAGTGGGCGAGGCGATACTTCTGGTTGCACAGCTCGACCGAGGTACGCATCGCGCCGCGCAGGAAGACCGACCAGATGGCTGTGAGCGCGAGCACGAAGAGGATGTTGAAGACGAGTAAGAAGGGGTGGTAGAAGGATGTGACGATGATGCCGACTGCGGCCTGCAGGAGAATTGTAAAGCTGCCGATGATGAGACTTGGCACCGACTTGTGGACGGTCATCATCTCGAAGTAGCGGTTGAAGATGTCGGCCTTGCGGGTGTCGAGGAAATAGGGGTCTTCGGCGTGGATTGCGCGGACGGTGATTTCGGCGACAAGGCGCGCGGAGAAGCGGCGCCGGAAGATTTCCATGAGCCAGGTGCGCAGCGAGGCGAGGAGCGCCCACAGGAGGAGGAGACCGAGCAGGGCGAGGCTGAGCACGGCGAGCGGGGTCTCGAGCCCGGTTGCGACCTGGTTGATGAGCATCTGCACCGAGATGGGGGTCGCAAGCGAGAGCAGGCCGAGGCCGATGCCGTAGACGATGGCGAGCGCGAAGAAGCTGCGGTCTGCGCCGATGATTGGCCCGGCCCAGGCCAGGACATCTCGCAATCGCACCGTTTGCGGGGCCGCCACTGTCCGGGATCTCCGATGGCCGTTGACCCGCTCACTCTATGGGCAGCGCCCGGCAGACGCAATGCGGCAGCGCGGCAGGCGGGGCCGGGCCCGCAGTGGCGGGGCGTGCGATTGAGCGGTCGAAGCGCGGGGCGATTGTGACCGGTGCGACCGGCAGCCTCTGGAGCAGCCCGAGCCGGTTCGGGGCTGCCAGGGCGAGGACCGGCAGCGCGAAGCCGCCCGGCCCGATCGAGGCTGCCGGCCCTGCGGCAGGCGCGAGCGGCACCTTGCCGGAGCCGCGGTCGGCCCGGGTCATGCCGCCTGCCTTGGGCGCGTGGCAATTTCGTGCCCGCCCGAGCGCGGGTGCGGAGCCGATGCGCAGCGGCCCGGCCTGCACCCGCGTGCGGGCGGTCTCGACCTCGAGGCGCAGGCGCCAGGCGCGCGACCTTTCCGGGTCCGTTCAGAATCCGCGCGCATCGTGCGGACCGTGGCCTGGCCTCGGCGCCAGCGGCGGATCTGCGCGGCGCTCCACCAGCTGGGCAGCGCGACACGGCCGGGCAGGGTGGAGGCGACGGTGCCGACGGCGGCCGGGCCGAGGACGGTCGGCTGGTCCGGCAAGGTCCGCGGCTCCGGGACCCCTGCTGGCGCTGGCGCCGGCTGATGGCAGGCGCGTGATGGGACCAGCGCATGGCAGCCCGGCTTGACGGCCCGGCGCGGTGGCCGCGGGTGCGACTGGCGGAGGCGGTGCACATGGGCGCGCGCCAGGGCGCGGTGGCGGAGAGGGAGGGATTAATTGTTGATATCAACCCTCTAAAGAGATGCGTTTTTATTTCTATAAGCCAGATCCGTCCCACATTCCGTCCCCGCCTTGGCCGCTGCTGTCGCGGCCTTCGGTCTGCGGGTTGATGCACGGGGTCCGTGTCTCGCGCCCGTGGGTCGCTTGCCTTGTCCTGTTGTGGCCGGGCCTGCGTGGCGAGGCCTGATCGCGTCGGGAGCGGACGGGAGGCGCTGCCGCCGGTGGCTGAAGCAGGCGCGCGATGTCAGCCGTGCGCCAGAGCAAGCCGGTGCGCCCGGGTACCCCTGAAAGCCCGGTTGCCGGCCGGAGCCCGTCTGATGTCCCCCAGAAACGGCGGCGGGCCGCGACGGGCTGGCAACCGGTTACGGGAGCACTGCCTGCACCTGCCGCAGTGCGGCAGGCGATGCTGCTCACCTCGGGGGCTCCCTCTCTGCGGCGGGCGCGCGGCGCCCGCTGCTGGCAGCGCCGCGCGGCGCCCGATTGG
>CALLWN010000174.1 GCA_938016505.1 uncultured Sphingomonadaceae bacterium | reverse complement strand
AGGCCTGACGAACACCAGATCCCTGATCGGAGCCAGGCGCCAAGTCTGACCGATCCGAGGTCCCGGCAGGGCCGGGGATGAGGCGAAGGCCGCACGAGTGCCTGGGCCGCAAGCGCATGCCACCGCGAGCCCGCCGTTTAGATGGTCCGCCTCACCATCGATGCCCATCGTGCGGCGACAACGACCGCGGACCGAAGCATGACCCCATGCCGGAGATCGAGGACCGCAACCACGTGACGCGAAAGCCCCGACTACAGAAGCACTCGTCGCGAAGCCGGCCGTTGAACGATCTGCAGTCGCCATTCTCCCACGGGCTGCCCGGGGTCACATGGAGCGTCTTCACCCCGATCCGGCCCAGCCAGTGCTGCACCGCCTTGGCAATGAACTCGGGGCCATTGTCTGACCCGATGTGCCCTGGCGGGCCGCGGGTCACGAACAGGTCTGCCAACGCCGCCAGAACGGCCTCGCTCCGCAAGCGTCGGGCAACCGGCAGTGCCAGACACTCCCGGCTGGCCTCACCGATGATCGACAGGATCCGGAACTTGCCTCCGTCGTGCGTCCGTCGCTCAACGAAGTCGCAAGATCAGACATGGCCCGGATACGCCGGCCTCAGCCGGTTGCACGGGCCATCGTTCAGCCAGAGCCGGCTGCGCCTGGGCTGCTTGGTGGCACCTTCAGGCCTTCTCTGCGCCAGATGCGCTCCACCCGCCTGCGGTTCACCTGCAGACCCGCACCGCGCAGCATCGCCGTGATCCGCCGGTCGCCATGGCGGCCACAGTTGCGTGCAGGCTCAACGATGTCGGCAGCAGAGAGCGCCGCCGTCTTGCCGTCAGCCCCGCGCGGCACCTTGCGTCGTGTCGATCGGTGCTGCCCGAGCACCCGGCACACCCGCCGCCCGGACACGGGCAAGATCCTCCGGATGTGATCGATGCAGCGTCGCCGGCGCGCCGAGCTCGATGGTTTGGCTGGGCCGGTCTTCAGCTCCCCGACCGGCAGGCTTGCTCTGGCGCACGGCAGACATCGCGCGCCCCCTTCAGCCACCGGCAGCAGCGCGTCCCGTCCGCTTCCGACCCGGTCAGGCCCTGCCAGGCAGGCCCGGCCAAAACAGGATCAGGACAGCGACCAGCGGGCGCGAGGCATGGACCCCGTGCAGCAGGCTGGGACAGCAGCGGCCAAGGCGGGGACGGATCCAAGAGATCAAGAGAGCAAGTCAATTGGCTGAACAGAACAAAGGATCCCTCCGCCTTCGCCAGTGTTGCTGGGCTCGGCCTTCTCGTGCCTTGCCCGGGCGATCGGTGCCTCTCATGCGGGGAAGTGGAAGCTTGGCGACCCTGCCTCTCTCAAGCCGAGACTTGGTGCAGCCCGGTGCCCGGACGTCTGAGGGCACAGGGTTGCCTCCCGGGTGCCGCATCTTCCGGGCGCGGGCGCGCTGCCGGGGGGCCTGGCCGACGCGTCAGGCGCTGGCGCGCGCAGCTGTGGCGGGGGCGTTCACACCCATCGACTGGAGATAGCGGCGAACCTGGCGGGCGGCCTGCCGGAGGCGCTGCTCATTTTCGACAAGCGCGATCCGCACGAAGCCCTCGCCTTCCTCGCCATAGCCCACGCCCGGTGCGACCGCGACGCCGGCATGGGTGAGGAGTTGCTTGGCGAACTCGAGGCTGCCCATCTCCTTGAGCGCGGGCGGAAGCGGAGCCCAGGCGAACATCGAGGCCGGCGGCGGCGGGATCTCCCAGCCGGCGCGGCCGAAGCTCTCGACCAGCACGTCGCGACGGCGGTGGTAGAGAGCGCGGTTGGCCTCGACGATGTCCTGGGGGCCATTGAGCGCTGCAACTGCAGCGGCCTGGATGGGCGTGAAGGCGCCATAGTCCAGATAGCTCTTGACCCGGGTCAGCGCGGTGATGAGCCTCGCGTTCCCCACCGCGAAACCGATCCGCCAGCCGGCCATCGAGTAGGTCTTGGACATGCTGGTGAACTCGACCGCGACATCCTTGGCGCCCGGCACCTCGAGGATCGAGGGCGTCGGCTTCCCGTCGAAGTAGAGCTCGGCATAGGCGAGATCGGAGAGGACCCAGAGGCCATGCTCGCGGGCAAATGCGACCACCTCCTCGTAGAAGGCACGGTCCACCACCTCTGCCGTCGGGTTGGAGGGGTAGCCAATGACCATGACGGTCGGCTTGGGCACGGTAAACCTGACCGCGCGCTCGAGGCTGGCGAAGAAGCCGGGCCCCGGCGTTGTCGGGATCGACCGGATCGTCGCGCCGGCAATGATGAAACCGAAGGTGTGGATGGGGTAGCTGGGGTTGGGGGCGAGCACCACGTCGCCGGGGGCGGTGATCGCCTGGGCGAGGTTGGCAAGCCCCTCCTTGGAGCCCAGCGTCACGACAATTTCGGTCTCGGGGTCGAGTTCGACCCCGAAACGGCGCGCATAATAGCCGGCCTGGGCGCGGCGCAGCCCGGGGATGCCCTTCGAGGCCGAATAGCCATGGGCATCGGGCTTGGCAGCGACTTCGGCGAGCTTGGCGATGACGTGCGGCGGTGGCGGCAGGTCGGGGTTGCCCATGCCGAGGTCGATGATGTCCTCGCCGCGCTGGCGCGCGGCAGCGCGCATCGCGTTCACCTCGGCGATGACATAGGGCGGCAGGCGGCGGATTCGGTAGAAGTCTTCCATTGGCGAGTCCGGTCTGGTTGAACATCGGCCTGCCACAAGGGCAGCGGCTTGAACAGCCGGGCCGGCAGCGGCAAGGGCAAGGGACATTACCGAGGGGAACCTAGGATGGCAGAGCGGAAGGGTCGGAGCGGCAGCAGCGTGGCTGCGGGCAGGACAGCCGCAGGCACGACGGACGAGCCTTCGAAACCGGCGCGCCGAGCTGCGAAAGCCAAGCGGTCAGCCGGCGCCGTGCCCGGTGAGACCAAGGGGTCGACTCCGGCGGCCACCCCAGAGACCGGGACAGCGGAGATGGCAGCGGCCGTGCCAGCCGACGGCGGCGCCTCTCCCATGGCTGCGTTCGAGGCCATGCTCGGTGCCGTCGGCAAGGCCCAGCAGGCGATGCTCGACGCCTGGCTCAGGGCCGTTCCGGAGACGCCGGCTCTCGGCGCGGCACCGCCCGGAGGCTATGCCGCGTGGCTTGCGCCGCTGACACAATGGGCCGAACTCGGCAGGGCTGCGCTCGACGAGGCCGGCAAGGCCCCGACGGCGGACATTGCGAGGCTCGCGGGCGACTGGTGGGCCGACCAGCTCAGACTCTGGGCCGACTATGTCGCAGGCAAGCCGACCGAGCTGCCGCCGGAAGTCGCGCGCAACGGCCGTTTCTCGGATGACGCCTGGGGCGCCAACCCGCTCTTCGACCTGATCCGCAAGAGCTATCTTCTGACCAGCCACCACGCGCTCCAGGGCTCGCACGTGTTCGACCGGCTGTCGCCCGAGATGGCCGACCGGCTGCGTTTCCATACCCGCCAGCTCGTCGAGGCGATGAGCCCGGCCAACTTCGCCCTGCTGAACCCCGAGG
>CALLWN010000173.1 GCA_938016505.1 uncultured Sphingomonadaceae bacterium | reverse complement strand
GCCAGCCAGTCGAGCGGGATGTAGGCGCGGTCGAGGCGGGCGAGATCGTCGCCCATGTCCTGGAGGTGGTTGAGGATCTGGAGGGCGGTGCAGAGCGCGTCGGAGGCCGGGTAGAGGGCGGGGCTTTCGCGGTGGAGGTCGAGGAGGAAGCGGCCGACCGGGTCGGCCGAGTGGCGGCAGTAGGCGAGGAGTTCGGCGAGGCTCTGGTAGCGCGCCTTCGTCGCGTCGGCGCGGAAGGCGACGAGAAGGTCGGTCGCGCGGGCGGTTGCAATGCCGGTGGCGGCGAGACTTGCCCGCAGCGCCTCGGCCCTGGCGAGGCCCCGGGCGCGGCCCTCGAGCACCGCCTCGAAGGCGTCGAGGCGGCGGATCTTCTCTGCGGGTGGAAGGTGGGGCGCATCGGCGATATCGTCGGTCGCGCGGGCGAAGGCGTAATAGGCCAGGAAGTGGGGCCGCAGCTGGGGCGCAACGAGGCGCGAGCCGACCGGGAAATTCTCGTCGGCAGCCCCCTTGCCGCTGTTGGCCTCGATGTCCGCTTCGGTGAAAACCTGCATCCCGCCACTCATAGCCGCGCGCGCGCGGCAGGCCAACGCCGGGGCACGCGAACGGGCTGAGCCTTGCCAGCATGGGCGGGGGCAGGCCATGGCCTCGCGCGATGGCGCTCACCCTCGTTGCTGCTGCAGCGCTCGCGGCCTGGCTGTGGCTTGCCCTGTTCCGCCACGGCTTCTGGCGGCTCGGCGAGCGGCTGACGCCAGCGCCCGCGCCGGCCCGGTGGCCGGAAGTCGCCGTGCTGATCCCGGCGCGCAACGAGGCGGCGCAGGTGGGGGCAGTGGTCGAGGCGCACATGGCGTCTTCCTATCCGGGTCGGATGACGGTCATCCTCGTCGACGACGGGTCGGAGGATGAGACGGCGGAGGTGGCGCGGGCTGCTGCCGGTCCCACTCCGGCGAGGCCGTTCCACATCGTGCCCGGGCGGCCGCTGCCGCCGGGCTGGACCGGCAAGCTCTGGGCGCTCGAGACGGCGGTGGAGGCGGCCGGGCGGCTGGCACCGGGGGCGCGCTGGCTCCTCCTGACCGATGCCGACATCGCCCATGGCCCCGCGCTTCTCGAGCGGCTGGTGGCGAAGGCCGAGGCCGACGGGCTTGCGCTCCTCTCGGTGATGGCGCGGCTCGACTGCCGGGGGCCTTGGGGCGGGCTCCTTGTTCCGGCCTTTCTCTATTTCTTCCTGAAGCTCTACCCCTTCGCGGCGATCAACGACCCCTTGCGCCGGGTGGCGGGGGCGGCTGGCGGCGTGGTGCTGCTGCGGCGCGAGGTGCTTGGCGACATCGGCGGCTTTGCAGCGCTGCGGGGGGCGCTCATCGACGACTGCACGCTTGCGGCCCTCGTCAAGGCGGGGCCGCCGCGGCGGCGGATCGCCCTGGTGCTGGCCGACGGCTTCGCGCAGGCCGAGAGCCTCAGGGACAACCGGCCGTTCGCCAGCGTGAGGGACATGGTGGCGCGCACGGCCTTTGCCCAGCTGCGGCATTCGCCGCTGCTGCTGCTTGGCACGCTCGTGGGGCTCGGGCTGGTCTATCTTGCGCCACCGCTGCTGTGGCTGGCATGGCCGCTCCACGGCCATGCGCTGGCCGGGGCGATGGCGGGGCTCGCCTGGCTGGTGATGACCCTGACCTACCTGCCGATGGTGAGGCACTGCGGGCTGCCGGGCGCGGTTGCGCTGACGCTGCCGGTGGCGGCGGCCTGCTACGCCGGCTTCACCGGGGTTTCGGCGCTGCGCCACTGGCGCGGGCGCGGCGGCCAGTGGAAGGGGCGGAGCTACCCTTCGGCCTGAACCGCAGCGACGGCGCGCGCGACCGTCTCCCGCCAGCCGGGGGGTGAGAAGCCGAGCTCGGTGCGGGCCCGGCTGCCATCGAAATCGAGCAGGCGGGCGGCGAGGCGCACGCCGGTGAGGGGTGCGCCGGCCTCGGCGCCGCTGAACCAGGCGGCGGCCTCGCTTGCCATGCCGGCGATGTGGGCGAGCGGGTAGGGGACGCGGGCGCGGGGCGGGCGGACCCTGGCCAGGCGGGCGACCTCGGCGGCGATCTCGGAGAGCCAGGCATTGTCGCCGGCGAGCAGGTAGCGGCGGCCGGGGACTCCGCGTTCGAGCGCGGCGAGCGCGGCCTCGGCCACCGCCTCGACCGGGACGAGGTTCATCCGCGCCTCGAGGATGGCGGGGAGCCGGCCGGAGGCAAGATCGCGGATGAGGCGCATCGGCGCGGTGGGCGTGCGGTCGCCCGGGCCGACCGGGGCGGCGGGAAGCAGGATGGTGGCATGGAGCCCCTGCGCGACCTCGGCGAGGACGGCGAGCTCGGCCATGCGCTTGGAGGCGGGGTAGCCGCCCATGAGGGCCGAGGGGGGAAGCTCGACGGTCTCGTCGACGGTGCGGCGCTCGCCCCTCGGCCCCGAGACGAGGGTGGTGAAGGACGAGACGTGGACGAGGCGCGCGCCGCGGGCGCGCGCGGCGGCGGCGACGCGGCGGGTGCCGCCGAGGTTGACCTCGAACCAGTCGGCGCGCGCGGGGGTCCAGAGGCCGGTGAGCGCGGCGGCGTGGATGATGGCATCGGTGGCTGCGACCGCGGCCTCGACATCGGCTGCGCGGGTGACGGAGCCGGTGATGGCGCGGTGGGGAAAGCCTGCGGGGAAGCGGAGGTCGAGGCCGGTGACCTCGAAGCCGCGCGCTGCCGCAAGGCGGCAGAGGTGGCCGCCGAGGAAGCCGCCGGCGCCAGTGACGAGGAGGCGGGTCATGGCGCGCCCCCTGCCCTGTCGCAGACGAGAAGGCCAGCGGCGCGGACGGCGCCGGCAACGAGCAGGCCATCGGCGAGGAGGCCGACGGTGAGGCCGGGCAGCAGCCGGCCCTCCGGGTCGTCAAGGAGCCATTCGACCTCGCCCGAGGCGGGATCGAGCGCGACGATGCGCGACGGCGCGCGGTCGCGCTTTCCCAGCAGGTGAAGGCCGAAGCGCCACAGGCTGGGCAGGGTGGCGACGACGAGGGTGCCGTTGGCGGCGACGGTCAGGTTGTCGGGATGGCCGGGGACGGCGAGCATCCGGCCATCGGACAGCCGGACCCTGCGGGCGCGGGTTTCGGCGACCGCGATCGTGCCTTCGGGGAGGACGGCGACGCCATTGGCGAAGGCGAGGCCATCGGCGAGGGTGCGCGCGCCGGCGTCGCCCAGCGACACGAGACTGCCGCTTTCGGCGGGGACCAGGAGCTCGCCGAGGATGTGGGCCGGGCAGCGGCTGCGGTCGCGGGTGGCGAGCAGTTCGCCCTGCCAGAAGGCGACATCGTTGAGCGCGCAGAAGCCGGGCCCGCGCTGGATTCCGGTGACCCGGGGTGCGGGGCCGGCGAGGTCGAGTTCGAGGATGACGGGATCGACCCTGCCGTCGGGGGCGATGCGGCGGTTGACTGCGGCGAGCCTGTCAGCGCGGACCGCGATGCCGTGGGGGCGGAGCCCACCGGCGATGCTGCCTTCGGGCAGGATCCGGGTTGCGCGCGGCGCCGGTTCGCCGAGCGAGGCGAGCGGGAGACGCCACAGGCCGCCCTCGGGCACGGCATCGCCGGGTCTGGCGCGGCGCAGGGCGAGGCGATCGTGGGCGGAGAGGATGAGCGCGTCGCCGTGGCGGTCGAGATCCTCGATGCCGGCGATCGGCGTTCCGGTCTCGGCATCGGCGACCGCGACGACGCGGCAGTCGGCTGGCACGAAGCGGGTCGGGCCAGCGGCCTCGGGCCCGCAGCCGGCGAGCGCGACGACGGCGGCCGCGCTCAGGGCGCGGGCGAGGGTGTGGCGTAGCCCCATCGTCTGATCCATGGCGCCCAGCGCTCCGAGACCTTTGCCACTGCGTCGGCGTCGCCGCGGAACCGGTTCTTCTCGTAGCTCTTCACGGTTTCGAGATAGGCTGCGAACCTGGGCGCGGCGGCGGCGTAGCCGGGGAGCTCGAGCGTCTGGTAGATGTGCGCGACCGTCTCCATCGGCCGGGCGTCGAGATCGGCATAGGCGACCTCGACGAAATCGGGCGCGGCCCAGCCCTTGGTCTGGTCGTCGAAGGCGGTCATCATGCGGGCGTAGACGGTGAGCACGGTCTCGTCGATGTCGACATGGCCATGGGGCTGGAGCGCGAGCGCGGCGAGGAGCTTCTGCCAGAAGTTGCGCATCGACAGGAAGACCTCGAACGGGTCGCGGTGGATGTGGACGAATTTCGCGCGGGGGAACAGCGATTTGAGCATGGCCGGGCGGGCGGTGTAGACCGGGTTCTTGACGAGTGCCGGCCTGCGGCCTGCGGCCCAGCTCAGCTTGCGGGTGAACAGGCCGAAGGCCTCGGTCCACTGGGCGATGTCGGCCTTGGTGGCGCCGTCGAAGAACAGGCCGCGGTTGACAAACATGTCGAAGGCGGCCGGGAAGTAGATGCCGTGGTAGAAGGAGATGGGCGAGAGGTTGGCGATCGCGATCTCGTCTTCCTGCGGGCTGGTCGGGGTGACTGCGACCTGGTCGATGAAGCGGCTTTTGGGGAGTGCGCGTTCGAGCAGCGGGCGGAGGAGGCGGCCGAGGGTGAGCATCTCCGATGGCATGCCGACCGCGACCGGGGGGACATAGGCGAAATCGCCGTGGCCGAGGATGTTGACGAGGTGGGTGGTGCCCGAGCGCCAGTGGCCAAGGATGAAGAGCGGCGGGGGGAGATCGGCGAGCGGGGGCACGAGGGCGGCGGTGACCGCCCTTTCGAGGAGGGTGAAGGGGAGCCGGCCGAGGATGGCGGCGCGGATGGGGAGGAGGCGTGCGGCCGGCACCGAGC
>CALLWN010000172.1 GCA_938016505.1 uncultured Sphingomonadaceae bacterium | reverse complement strand
GGCGGCTTCGCCTGCGCTTTCATAGGCGAAGCCCGAGGTGAGGAAGAGCGCCACGCTGGTCTCGCCGTGGGCCGTGCGCGCGGTGCCGCCGCGCACGGCCCGCGTGGCCGGGCGCCAGTGCGCCGTCTCGCGCGGGTCCTGACCGGTGCCGTGCTTCATGGCCACGGGGCTTAGGCGCGGCGGCAGGGGGGGGCAAGACCGGCGACACGCGCAGTTTACCCTGTTCCCGCTTTGGGCTAAGGGCGCACCCGTCAATGGCGCGATGCGGAGACGAGCATGCGGATTTGGGCCTATGTGCTTGGCGGGACGGCAATCCTCGCCGGCGTGGCAATGTATCTGACGGCAACCGGGCGCCATGTCGCCTCCGAGGCGATCGCCCAGCCGGCGGCGGAAGCCGCGGCGGCCCGCTCCGCCTTCGATTTCACCATGACCCGGATCGACGGCAAGCCGCTGCCGTTCGCGCAGTTCGAGGGCCAGGTGATGCTGGTCGTCAACACCGCGAGCATGTGCGGTTTCACCCCGCAGTATGACGGCCTCCAGAAGCTGCAGGACCGCTACAAGGCCAAGGGGTTCACCGTGATCGGCGTGCCGAGCGGCGACTTCATGGGCCAGGAATATGACGACAACGGCAAGATCAAGGAATTCTGCGAGACCCGCTTCGGGATCACCTTCCCGATGACCGAGAAGGCGAAGGTGAAGGGCCGCAACGCCGCGCCCTTCTACCAGTGGGCGCGGGCGAACCTCGCCACCAACAACGAGCCGCAATGGAATTTCCACAAGTTCCTCGTCGGCCGCGACGGCCGCCTCATCGCCGGGTTCGGCTCCCGGGTGGAGCCGGGCAGCCCCGAGCTCACTGCGGCGATCGAGAAGGCGCTCGGCGCATGAGCCGCAGCTCCGCCCCCGTCCTGCCGCTCTTCGGGCTGGTCCTCGCAGTTGCCGCCTGTGGCCCGAAGGAAGTCACGAGGGAACAGGCCGCCGAGGCGCTCGCCCGCGGCGCCGAGGCCCGCCGGATCCCGCTCGACCAGTTGCCGGTCGACCCGAGCGTCACCGTCTCCAAGTCGGTCGCCTACGAGTGCGAGGGCGGGCTTCCCGTCACCGCGATCTACGGCACCGGACCAGGCGGGGTCAACGATGTCGCGCTTGTCATCCAGGGCTATGACCTGCGGCTGACCCAGACTCGTGCCGCCTCGGGGGCCCGCTACGTGACCGAAACCGGACTCGAGGCCGGCAAGGGGCTGGTGTGGTGGACCAAGGGCGACGAGGCGACGCTCGCCGACTTCCCGGAAGGCACCGACAGTTTCGAGACGGCCGAGGTCAAGCGGACCTGCAAGGTTCGCTAGGGGCGCGGCCCGGCATCTGCCCGGCCCGGGGTGATCATGCCGCCCTACGCAAGGACGCGGTGGCGCGGCAGCCCCGCCGGAGGGGCGAGAGCGAGCTTGGTGCGGCGCCAGAGCATGTCGTCTTCGGTCTGGGCGAACTCGCGCGAGACGAGATGCTCGACCTCGGCAGCGAACAGGCCGGAGGGCAGCCGTTCGCCGAGCCCGCCGGCGAGGAGCGCCTCCGCCTCGGTCCCGTAGAGGCAGGCGAGCCGCTCGACCAGCGCCGGGTCATGATCGGCGAACCGGGCCTTCAGTGCGCGCGACCACAGCAGGAAATTGGCCCGCGCGGTGCGCCCGCCCATGTCGGGCACGCCGCCGCCGGGAAGCCGGGCTGCGCGCGTCCACGGCCGGGTGCCCGGGAACAGGGCCGACACCAGCTGCTCGGCAAGCCGGCGGAAGGTGGTGAGCTTGCCGCCGACCACCGTCGTCGCGGGCACCCCGGCATGCGGGTGGAACCGCCAGTCGCGCGTGGTCTCGCGGTCGCCCTTGCCCTCCTCCAGCACCAGTGGCCGGATGCCGGCGAAGCTGTGGCGGATGTCGGCGGGCGCGAGCGGGCGCGCGAGCACCGCATTCGCGGCCGCGAGCAGATAGGCCTGCTCCGCAGCGGTGATCGCGGCCGAGCCGGGCTCGGCGACCGGTGTTTCGGTGGTGCCGATGAGCGACCAGTCGCGGGCGTAGGGAATGACGAAGACGACCCGGCCATCCGGCTGCTGGAGCAGGAAGGCCTCGTCGGTGCGGTTGACGCGCCGGGTCACGATGTGGGCGCCCTGGACGAGCCGGAGCCGCGGCGGGTCAGCGAGGCCGAGGAGATCGCGGGCGATGGCTTCGGCCCAGGGCCCGGTCGCGTTGACGAGGTGGCGTGCGGCGATGCGGCGGCCCGATGCAGTCGAGACAGTCCACAGCCCGTCGGCGAAGCCGGCCGCGACTGCGCCATCGCGGACATGGATCTCGGCGCCGCGGTCGCGGGCATCGCGCGCCAGCAGCACCACCAGGCGGGCATCGTCCACCCAGCCGTCGAAGAAGCGGAAGGCGTGGCGGAGTTCGGGCTTCAATGCGCCGCCGGCAAGCTCGGCCCGCAGATCGACCCGGCAGGCGCCCGGCACCTCGCGGCGGCGGGCGAGATGGTCGTAGAGGAAAAGCCCGGCGGCGAGCACCCAGCCCGGCCGGCCGCCCGGCACCACGGGCAGGAGGAAGGGCAGTGGCCAGCTGATGTGCGGGGCAGCGCGCAGCAGGAGGTCGCGCTCGACAAGCGCCTTCCTGACGAGGCCGATCTCGCCGAACTCGAGATAGCGCAAGCCGCCGTGGACGAGCTTGGTGGACGCAGACGAGGTGGCACCGCCAAGATCGCCGGCCTCGACAAGGGCGACGCGGAGGCCCCGGCCCGCGGCGTCCCGCGCGATCCCGGCGCCGTTCACGCCGCCTCCCAGCACCACGAGGTCGCAAACGGCGTCGCTGCTCATGAAACCCTCCTAGCAGGCCGCAGCGCAGCAGGGCAGGGGCTGCGGGCGCAGTTGCGGTTTTGGGTGGCATCTGCCCAAAGGAACAGGCGAAACAGGTTCCGCGGCTGCGCTAGGGCCGTCGTCGCCGTTGCAAGGGGAGGACTCGCGGATGGAACTCACGGCTGAGCAGCGAAAGGGCCTCTATCGCACCATGGCGCTGTCGCGCGCCTTCGACGATGCGATGATCGCGCTCTACTGGGAGGGGAAGCTCCCCATCTTCCAGTTTGGCGCCGGGCCGCTTCCCGGCGAACTCCACTGCTCGAACGGGGCCGAGCCGGTTGGCGCGGGCATCTGTGCAGCGCTCGGGCCCGAAGACATGCTCACGGCCGACCACCGGCCCCATCATGTGGCAGTGGCGCGTGGGGTCGACCTCGACCGCATGGCCGCCGAGCTTCTCGGGAAGAAGCCCGGCCTCTCCCAGGGCAAGGGGGGCCACATGCACATCTACGACCCCTCGGTGAACTTCGCCTCCTCGGGCATCATCGCCGAGGGGATGGCGGTGGCCGCCGGCATGGCCCTCGCACGGCGGATCCAGAAGCGCCCCGGGGTCGCGCTCGCGTTCATCGGCGAGGGCGCAGCCAACCAGGGCGCCTTCCACGAGGTCTGCAACATGGTCGGCCTGTGGAAGCTGCCGGTCATCGTCGTTGTCCAGGACAATGAGTGGGGCGTTTCCACCGCCAAGTCGGAATCGACCGCGATCGAGCGCAACGCCGACCGGGCCGTCGCCTATGGCATGGCCGGCGAATGGGTCGGCACCAACGATCCCGATGACATCTACGCTGCGGCGGCACGGGCAGTCGCACGCGCCCGGGCCGGCGAGGGCGGGACCATCCTCGAAGTGAAGACGGCACGCCTCACCGGCCACTTCATGGGCGACCAGCAGGCCTATATCCCCGAGCAGATGAAGCAGGTCGACCCGATCCCGCTCTATCGCGAGAAGCTGATCCGCGAGGGCGTGCTCAGCGCCGAAGAGGCCGATGCGATCGAGGCGGAAGCCAAGGCCCGGATGGCAAGGGCGATGGAATTCGCCAAGGCCGCGCCCTACCCCGACCCGTCTGAAGCGTTCGACCATGTCTTTGCCGGAGAAGCCGCATGAGCCGCATCCTCACCATGAGCCGCGCCGGCCGCGAGGCGCTCGACTGGGAAATGGAGCGCCGCCCCGAGATCTTCTGTCTCGGCGAGGATGTCTTCAAGTTCGGCGGCATCTTCGGCACGATGGACGGGTTCGGCGCCAAGTACGGGCCCGAGCGGGTGATCTCGACCCCCATTTCGGAGACCGGCTTCATCGGCATGGCGGCCGGTGCAGCGATGGCGGGCATGCACCCGGTTGTCGACCTTGCCTACATCGACTTCATCGGCGTGTGCTACAACGTGTTGCTCAACTGCGCGTCGAAGACCCACTATATGTCGGGCGGGGCAGTGAAGGTGCCGATGACGCTCCTGATCGGCACCGGGGGCGGCTACAACAATGCCGCCCAGCACTCGCAATGCCTTCACGCAACCGTCGCCCACATCCCGGGCGCCAAGGTGGTCTACCCCTCCAACGCCTATGACGCCAAGGGCATGCTCCACACCGCGCTTCGGGACGAGAATTTCGTCATCTTCCTGACCCACAAGGGAACCGCCGGGGTGGGCTGGATGGGAACCCCCATCAAGACCACCCTCTCCGAAGTGCCCGAAGAACCCTACACCGTGCCGTTCGGCAAGGTGAAGGTCTACCGGGAAGGAACGGACGTGACGATCACCGGGCTCGGCATGAGCGTGCACGAGAGCCTGAAGGCGGCCGACGAGCTGGAGAAGGAGGGGATCTCGGCTGAAGTCGTCGATCTTCGCTCGCTCGTTCCGCTCGACCGCGAGGGGATCATCGCGAGCGTTGCCAAGACCGGCAGGCTGATCGTGACCGACGAGGACTATATGTCGTACGGCGTTTCGGGCGAGGTCATCACGACCGTGACCGAGCATGACCCGACGCTGTTCAGGAAGCCGCCGGTCAGGGTCACGACCCCCGACATTCCCATCCCCTTCGCGCGGCCGATGGAGCAGGCGATCCTGCCGCTCGCCGGCCGCATCGCCGACGCTGCACGAAAGCTCATGGCATGACGACATCGGTCACCATCCCGCACGACCTCTGGGACGAGGATGACAAGACCGGATCGATCGTGGTCTGGCTCTACAAGGACGGCGCCCAGGTGAAGGAAGGCGACCTCATCGCCGAGGTGCTGGTCGAGAAGGTCACGCTCGAACTGGTGGCGCCGGCCTCGGGCACGCTCCGGATCAAAGTCGAGCCCGAAGTCGTCGTCAACAAGGGTGACGAGGTGGCGGTCATCGAATGACCCCGCTCAAGTTTACCGGCGTGCGCGGCGTGATCGCGAAGCGCATGGCCGAATCCCTGGCGACGACCGCCCAGCTCAGCTTCTTCGCCGATGCCGACTCGGCCTCGATGACGGCGGCGCGCGCGGCGTGGAAGGCGGCGGGCACGAAGATCGGCTACGAAGATCTCGTCATCCACGCGCTCGCGCAGCTCCTGCCCCGCTTCCCGCTGTTCAACGCCCACGAGGTGGATGGCGAGGTGGTCCCCCAGGCTGACATCCATGTCGGTGTCGCGATCGGGCTTCCCGGCGCGCTCGTGGTGCCCTGCGTCTTCGACTGCGCCACCAAGGACCTGCCGAAGATCGCCGCCGACCGGGCCAGCCTCGTCGAGCGGGCGCCCAGGAACAAGCTGACGGTCAGGGAGATGTCGGGCGCGACCATCTCCATCTCGAACCTCGGTCTCACCAGGGTGCGCTACTTCACCCCCATTCTCAGCCGGCCGCAGACGGCGATCGTCGGGCTTGGCACCATCGGCCGCGACGGCACCATGGGGCTCTCGCTCACGGTCGATCACCGCGCGATCGATGGCGCGCCGGCCGGCGAGTTCCTGACCGCGCTCGCCGAGGCGCTTGAAGGCGCACACCCGGTGCCCTGATCGGGGCATGTTCTGTCTGGCCTGCCTTGGCCCGAAGCCTCGCACCAGCTAGATGGTCCCGCTCTGCCGGGAGACTGTCATGCGCGCCTTGGTTCTCGCCCCCCTGATTTTCGCCGCCATGCCGTTCGCCGCCATGCCTGCCGCTGGCCAGACTGCAGCGCCGCCGGCCGCTCCGGCTGCGCCGGCTGCGACGCCGGCCGAAGCGCCGAAGGGGCCGCACGCGCTCGACCCGCTGCCCTACAGCTTCGACGCGCTCGCCCCCGTGATCGACGCCGAGACGATGCGGCTCCACTGGGGCGCCCACCACCGCGCCTATGTCGACAATCTGAACCGCGCGGTGGCCGAAAACCCGGCGCTCGCGAAGCTGTCGCTCGAAGAGCTGCTGGCCCGGATCTCGACGCTCCCGAAGGCGGTCCGCGACAATGGCGGGGGCCACTGGAACCATCGGCTGTTCTGGACGCTGATGACCGCGCCCGGCACCGGCGGCCAGCCGAGCCCGGCGCTTCTTGCCGCGATCACCCGGGATTTCGGCAGCCTGCCCGCCTTCCGCCGCCAGTTCGAGCAGGCGGGCCTGCGCCAGTTCGGCTCCGGCTGGGTCTGGCTCGTGGTGAAGGCCGATGGCACGCTCGCCATCACGTCGACCCCCAACCAGGACAATCCGCTGATGGACACGGCCGAGGTGAAGGGCCGGCCGATCCTCGGCAACGATGTGTGGGAGCATGCCTATTACCTCTCCTACCGGAACCGTCGGGGCGAATATCTCCAGAAATGGTGGGACGTGGTGAACTGGAACCAGGTCAGCCTGCTGTTCGCCGACGCGAACGGCCGACCATGACGCGGTGGGCCCTTTTCGCTGCGGTGGGCCTCGCGTCCTGTTCGCAGGCGCCGGGCCTGGCGGCGGATGGCCCGATCCCCGCCACCTGCGAAAGCTTTGCCGAAATTGCCCGGGCGGCACCGGCAGGTGCTGTCATTCGCCTGACCGGCGACTGCGGCCAGATCCGCCTGCACCGGCGCAATCGCCCGCTCACCGTCGATGCGACCGGCGCCAGGATCCGGGGGCTGTGGCTCATGCATGTCGAGGACGTGATCTGGCGCGGCGGCACCGTCGAGGCGCCCGGTGGCCGCGACGGGGTCAAGTTCGACGGCTATGGCGGCACGGTCGAGTGGGCGAAGCGGGTCACGATCGAGGGTGTCACCTTCACCAACGCCTTTCGCGGCCTCGTCACCCGGCGCGAGAACAGCCATGTCACCATCCGCAACAACATCTTCACTGGCCTGAGGTCCGACGGGCTCAACTTCACCGGCATCCGCAATGGCCTTGTCGAGGGCAACCGCTTCAGCGATTTCGCGCCCATCCGCTCGACCTGCAGCTTCCCCGACGGGCGGGTTCAGGGCGGCGGCGTGGCGAGGGCGCGGTGCCAGGCCGACGGCGGCACATGGAAGGACGGCGACCACCCGGACTGCATCCAGATGTGGGCGACGATCGAGGATGTCGTCATCCGCGGCAATGTCATCAACACGCCCGCCCCCATCGACTGCCAGGGCATCACCAGCTTCGGCCAGCGTGGCGACCGCTATGTCCGGATCCAGGTGCTCGACAACGAGGTGGTGACCGACGACTGGAACGCGATCGCCATCGGCAACTGCACCGACTGCCTCATCCGCGGCAACCGGGTGCGCGCTGCCACCCGGGAACGCGCCGGCCACCCCTATATCCGCACCTATGGCGAGCCGGAGGTCTTGGCCTGCGGCAATGACGTCACGGGCCCACACCCCAAGCAGCGGATCGGGACCGAACGCTGCAGATCGTGACGCTGGCGGCCTCGCCCGGACGCGGCCTGCCCGGCGATGATGTTGCCGGCGCGGTGGAGGGAACCGCGGTGTCCGCTTTGGGCAGCTGATTCGCACCTGGCACGTGGACGGTCACCCCCACGCGTGGGCGGTCACCCCCTGTGGCATCGGCAGCGCCTGCAGGGTGATCGAGGCCTTGCCCGCCGGCGGCATCATTCCCGAGCCCGGTACCTTGGCGATGCTGATCGCCGGCTTCGGCCTGGTCGGGGCGGCGGCGCGCCGGCGCAGGATCGCGGCGGCCTAGCCTCCGGATCCCTCGACGCCCAGCAGGGCGCGCGCCTCGGGGCTCGCCCAGTCGAGATCGCCAGCGTAGCGCCACATTTCCCGGCCGTCGGGTCCGTAGAGGATCGAGAGCGGCAGGCCGGTCGCCTTGACCGCAGCGCCGAACTGCATGCCCGATTCGAGCCGGGTCGAAAGGTTGGGGTATTTCTCTGGCGTGAAGGCCGGAGCCACCTTGCGCCAGCCTTCCATGTCCTGGCTGATCGGCACCACGACGAGCCGACCCTTCGTCGCTGCGGCGAGCCGGTCGAGGGTGGGCAGCTCCTTCAGGCACGGGGTGCACCAGGTGGCCCAGAGGTTGACCAGCGCCGGCTGGCCCGGGTTGGCGGCGAGGATGTCGGCCAGGGTCTCGGTCGCGCCATCCGGGCCGGTCTCGAGCGGGATGGCAGGCGCCTGCGTTCCCGCGAAGTCACGCAGGAGCCGATCGGGGCGCATCGCGACGGCTGCTTCTGCCGCCTGTCCTTGCTCCGCGCGGGCCGGCTCGCTAGGCGCTTGCTCCTGCCGTGGCGCGCCACAGGCGGCGATCAGCAGGGCAAGGACGGGCAGGACACGCATGACGGGCTCCGATGGGACCAACCGCGCCTGGGGCGGCCGCTTCGCCGGCGGCCCCGCCGCCGTCATGGCCC
>CALLWN010000171.1 GCA_938016505.1 uncultured Sphingomonadaceae bacterium | reverse complement strand
CGGCGGGCGAGCGGCGCGACCGCGGGCGGGAGCGGTGCTGCGCCCTCCTCGACGAGGCGGGCGAGCGTCTCCTCCTCGTCGACCTGGGCGATTGCGGCGATTCGCGGCAGCAGGAGGGCGCGGCCGGCGCTCGCCTCGAGGAAGGCCTCGACGAGGGCGGCCCTGGCCCGGGCCGAGGGCAGGATGACGCGCAGGCGGGCAAGCTCCGGCCCGGTGCCGTGGGCGGCGAGGAGGTGGCGGGCGAGCGCCGGGAGGAATGGCGTGCCGAAGGCGACCGTGGCGAGCGCTGGCCCCGGCCGGGCGGGTTGGGCCTCAGAGCCGGTCAATGAGCGCCTCGGCGCGGGGGATGGCGGCCGCAGTGCCGACATCGAACCACAGGCCCTGGTGGACCACGCCGTAGAGGCGGCCGGCAGCGGCGGCGCGGTCCCAGACGAGGTTCATCGAGAAGGGGCGGACGGTTTCGCCCTCGAACAGGCGCTTGGCGAGCATCTGGAAGCCGGTGAAGACGAACGGGGCGAGGCGGCCGGGCTGGCGGCGGGCGAGACGACCGAGCGGGTCCATGTGGAAATCGCCCGGGCCGGGGTGGCAGAAGGCGCGGGCCAGCGGGACCATGAGGAGGAGCGCGTCCATCGCGGCATCGTCCCAGCGGTCGGCGAGCAGGCGGGCGGCGGGGATGGGGCCATCGACGAAGATGTTGTCGGCGTTGATGGCGAGGAAGGGATCGGCGCCGATGTGGGGGAGCGCGTTCAGGATGCCGCCGCCGGTCTCGAGCAGGCGGGCGCGCTCGTCGGAGATGGCGACGGCAAGGCCAGTGTCGCGGGCGGCGAGATGGCCTTCGATCCGGTCGGCCATGTAGTGGACATTGACGACCGCGCGGCGGACTCCGCCGGCCCGGAGCGTTTCGAGGGCGCGGTCGAGCAGGGTCTTGCCGGCGACCTCGACAAGCGGCTTGGGGCGGGTGGCGGTGAGCGGGCGCATGCGCCGGCCGAGGCCGGCGGCAAGCACCATCGCGACGTCTGGCACCGGGACGCCGGGGGCGTGCGGGGCGGCGTGGGGCATGGCGGCGGCGGCAGGGGCGCCGGGGGCGGGGACAGGAAGGGAGGCGGGCGCCGGCATCAGCGGCACCAGGGGGCGCGCAGGTGGGCGGGCACGTGGGCGTCGAACCAGCCGCGGACCGGGGCGAGCGCGGGGTGGGCGAGCGCCTGCTCGACATGGGCCCAGACGCGCGGCAGCAGCTCGACATAGCCGGAGCGGCCGTCGCGGTCGCGCAGGCGCACGAAGATGCCGAGGATCTTCACGTTTCTCTGGGCGCCGAGCACGACGCAGGCGGTGCGGAAGCCGGCCTCGTCTTCGACGCCGGCAGCGCGGATGAAGCGGTCGCGCATGGCCGAGGCGAGCCGGGGCGGGACGTCGCGGCGGGCATCCTCGAGGAGCGAGACGAGATCATAGGCGCGGTGGCCGGCGAGCGCGTCCTGGAAGTCGAGCAGGCCGAGGTCGGCGGGGCCGGCGGGGGCGCGGCCGTTGCCGAGCAGCATGATGTTGTCGGCGTGATAGTCCCTGAGGACGAGGACGGGGGCGCGGTCGGTCTCGGCGAGCAGGTCGGCCCAGGCGGCGTCCCAGGCAGCGGTGTAGCCGGCCTCGTCGACGGCAACCCCGGCGGCGGCGAGATACCATTGCGGGAAGAGGAGCACCTCGCGCAGCAGCTCGGCGCGATCATAGGGGCGCAGCTCGAGCGGGGGCGGGGCCCGGTGGAGGGCGACGAGGAGATCGACCGCGGCCGCGTAGACCGGCTCCTCGAGCGCCGGGTCGGCGGCGAGCGCCGGGCCCATGCGGCGGTCGCCGAAGTCCTCGAGGAGGAGGAGGCCGAGCTCGAGGTCGGCGGCGAGGACACGCGGGGCGCGGAAGCCCTGGGCGAGGAGATAGGCGGCGACGAACAGGAAGGGGCGGCTGTCCTCGAGGTCGGGCGGGGCGTCCATGAGGATCGCGGTGCGGCCGCGGTCATGGACCCGGAAGTAGCGGCGGAACGAGGCATCGCCGGCGAGCGGGGCGATGGCGGCGCCGGCCCAGCCGTGCCGGTCGAGAAAGGCGGGAGCGGCGGGCGGCGGCTGCATGGGACCCTCTTGGCGCCGGCGGGCTCAGTCGGACGGCGGAAACCGGCCTTTCCATGCCGGGCCGGCGGTCCAAGTCAAGCGCCGGATGGGACCACCGGCGCCATCGAGGCGCAGGCGCAGCGCGGCGGGGAAGTGGCCGGCGGGCAGGCGGTCGGGCCATTCGACGAGGAGGATGCCGTGGCCGAGCGCCTCGTCGAGGCCGAGGTCGTCGAGCGGGGCGCCGGGCTCGAGGCGGTAGAGGTCGGCGTGGGCTGCCGCCAGCCGGAGCGGCGGGGCGGGGTAGGTTTCAACCAGGGTGTAGCTCGGGCTCGGGACTTCGCCGGGGTGGCCGAGGCCCCTGAGAATGGCACGGGCGAGCGTGGTCTTGCCGGCGCCGAGCTCGCCCTCAAGGAGGATGGCATCGCCCGGGGCGAGGCGGGTGGCGAGCCGGGCTCCGAGGGCGCGGAGCCCGACTTCGTCGAGGTCGAGCGCCGGCGCGGCCGGGCCCGGCTCAGTAGCGGTAGTGGTCGGGCTTGAAGGGGCCATGCTCGGGCACGCCGATGTAGGCGGCCTGCTTCGGGGTCAGCTT
>CALLWN010000170.1 GCA_938016505.1 uncultured Sphingomonadaceae bacterium | reverse complement strand
AGCGCGTGCATCGCCCGCGCCCAGTCCGGCAGCAGGTCGATCCCGGCCTCGAGGATCAGGCGGTGGGCCGGGCCCATCGCAGGGGAGGGGGGTGGCGCGGCAAGCAGCAGCCGGCAGACTTCCCGCGTCCGCTCGTCGGCGCGGAGCTCGGGGCGCATCCGGCGGACCAGCGCTTCCGCCCCGGCCTTGGTTTCCGGCATCGGGTCGGCGCCGAGCCGCCGGGAAATTGCGGCCATGTCCGCCATGTAGCGCTCCTGCCGGGCCGCAGGCATCAGCGGGTCGCGATAGCGGCGCCACGCCTTCAGGAAGGCCAGCGCCTCGACCGCGCCGACAAACGCCAGCGTGTCCGGCTCGTCAGCCCGGTAAGGCCTGCCGTCCGGCAATCTGCCTCCAACCGTCGAATGGATCCGCCGCACGCGGGCGATCGCGGCCTCGGCCTGCGCGCGCGGGCCGAAGGTGGTCACCGCAATGAAGGCCGCCGTGCGCCTCAGCCGCCCGCCCATGTCCTTGCGAAAGTTCGAGTGATCCCAGACACCTGCCAGCGCCTTCGGGTGCAGCATCTGAACCAGCAGCGAGGCGATGCCGCCGATCATCATCACCGTCACGTCGGCGTGAACCTCGAAGCAGGGCGACCCGGGCGAGAGCAGCCGCTGGTCCAACGGCGCCGGCACCACCGCGGGTCGCGCGCTCCCCGGCTCGATGAACGGCCGGCGGATCTCCCGGGCCAGCCGGTCGCGCAGGGTGGCAGCAGCGGTCCCGCGTCGGCTCACGGTCGGGAGCAGTCCGGCCCGGTGCACCACGTCCCCACCGCCGCCTCAGGGCATGCGCCAGGCAGCGCTCTCGGCAGCCCGCGCAAGCGCCGGCTGCACGCCTGCACCCACCGGGCGAAACGCGGCACAGCCGATGCAGGCCGCCTGCACGCTCGGCCCGCGCACCGCCTCGAGCGCTGACGCAACCACCCCTGCCAGCCGCAGCCGCTCGGCCAGCACCAGCCGCCCCAGCGCATCCGGCCCCGAGCGCGCCCCGGCCCGCGCCCCAACCCGCACCAGATCGCCCTTCTCGATCAGCGTCTCGAACCAGGGCCGCGGCTGGCGAAACGGCTTCACCCTCACCTCGCCGCTGATCCCGGCGAGCTTCCCGGCATCGGCCACGGCGGCGTCGAGCCCGCCAAGCCCGTCCACCAGCTTCAGTTCGAGCGCCCGGCTCCCCGACCACACCCGCCCCTCGGCAATCGGCTCGACCGCAGCCGGTTCGAGCTTGCGCGCCTCGGCCACCAGCCGGATGAAGCGGCGGTAGACATCCGCAACACCCGCCTGCACCAGGTCGCGCGCCGGCTCGTTCAGCCCCTCCACCAGGTTGGGCTGGCCTGAATAGGGGGTCGTGCCAACGCCGTCCGCCGTGATCCCGATCGAGGCCAGCGTGCGCCCGAAGGTCGGGATGATCCCGAACACCCCGATCGAGCCGGTCACGGTCGACGGCTCGGCCCAGATCCGCTCGGCGCCGGTTGCAATCCAGTAGCCGCCCGAGGCGGCAACCGGTCCCATCGAGGCAACCACCGGCTTGCCCCTCGCGCGTGCGGCCATCAGCGCGTCGCGGATCACATCGGAGGCAGTCGCCGAGCCGCCGGGCGAGTCGATCCGCAGCACCAGCGCCTTCACCCGCTCGTCGGCGAGCGCGTCCTCGATGAGGTCGGTGACGCTCTGGCTCCCGGCCTGGCCCTCCCGGGCCTCGCCATCGACAATGGCCCCGGCGGCGTGCACCAGAGCCACCACGTCACCCTTTGCCCCTTCCGGCCCCAGCGTCGAGAGATAGGCGCCAAGCCCGATCCCGTTCAGCGCGTCGGCGCGGCCTTCCTCCTCGCCGGCACCCACCACCTCGCGCACCCGGGCGACGAACGCGAGCCTCGAGCCCAGCCGGTCGGCAAGCCCAATGTCCCTCGCCAGCGTCGCGAGATCGCCATTCAGGCCCTTCACCCGCGCCGGCATGCCCTCGACCAGCGCCTTCACGTCGAGGTCGGGCCGGGCCCGCCGCACGCCAGCCTGGTAGGCCGCCCACAGGTCGTCGACGAGCATCTGGTCGGCGGCGCGCGCCTCGGGCGAGGCCTCGCTCCTTGTGAAGGGCTCGATCGCGCTCTTGAACGTCCCCACCCGGAACACCTCGACATCGACCTTCAGCCTGTCGAGCGCGCCCTTGAGATAAAGCCCGGTCCCCCCCGGGCCGGTCAGGAACACGGCGCCATTGGGGTTGAGCCAGATCTCGTCGGCGTGGGCGGCGAGAAACCAGCCATCGTCGGCATAGGCGGTCGCATAGGCGAACACCGGCTTCTTCTCGGCCCTGAACCGGAGCAGGGCCCTGCCCACCCCCTCGAGATTGGCCAGCCCGCCACCGAGGAAGCTGTCGAGGTCGAGCACCAGCGCCTTCACCCGGCGGTCCTTCGCTGCCGCATCGATCGCGCGGATGAGGTCGCGCGCCTCGGTCTCGGCAAGCCTGCCGCCACCGAGCGCTGCCAGCGCCGAGACCGGCGTCGCCTGGTCGACGAGCGTGCCGTCGAGGCTGACCACCAGCGCCCCGCCGTCCGGCACCTTCACTGCCGGCCCGCGGAACGCCAGCGCACCCCACAGGGCCACGAAGAACAGCAGCAGGAACAGGAGAACGAGCGCGTCCTTCACGCCCATCAGGAACCGCCAGATCGATCGCAGCATCGCTTTTCCGTTCGCCCCGGCCATCGGGGTGCGCGCAACCTAGTCGCTCCCGCCGGGCCGGGCTAGGGGTCGCCCCTGCTGCGACCGGACATCGCGCGCCGTCGCTGAAATCCGCGGAATGGCCGCGAGGGGTGCAGCGTTCTCCCGGCATCACCCACGCCAGGGAGACGAGCGATGTCCGATCTTGATCCCCGCAATGCCGACCTCAAGGGCCGCCGGGCCAGCCAGGAGCGGTTCACCACCCCGCGCCGGGCCTTTGCGACCCGCTGGGCGCGCATCTCGGATGCCGCGCGGCCGCTCCGCGACACCAGCTATCAGCCGAAGGCCGGCGACCTCGTCCTCGCCCGGGTCGACAAGCTCGGCCACCATCAGAAGCTCGAGAACATCCACGGCCGCCACGAGCAGATGAACGCCGGCGACGAGATCAGCGTCGCCTGCGGCAACCGCTACGCGCCCGACCAGTTCGAGGCGACCGTCCCGGCGAGCCTCGGCCCCTGCCACCTCGTCGCCGGCGGCGGCATCGCCGCGATGGTGCGGTCACGCCACGGCGCCACCCGCCCGGCCACGCGCATCACGCCGGTCGGCGCGCTCCTCGACCACAATGGCGAAGTCCTCACCCTCGCCCGCGCCGGGCTCCGGCTCGGGCGGCAATCTCCGGCCCCTGCGCGATGCCGGCGCTGCCGTCGCGCTCGACTTCACCGATGCCGGCCATGCCTCGACCTGCCTCGTCGAGGCGGACGCGCTCGACACAATCGCCATGACGCTGCTTGCCCAGCTCGGCCGCGAGGAAGTCGATGTCGCCGTGGTCGAGATCGCCGACGGCCTGTTCCAGCGCGAGACCGCAATGATGCTCGAGCTCGCCCCTATGCGGGAATGGTTCGAAGGGGTGCTGTTCGCCGCCGGCGACGCCATGGC
>CALLWN010000169.1 GCA_938016505.1 uncultured Sphingomonadaceae bacterium | reverse complement strand
AATCGCCGGCGGCGGCTCGGCGGAGGAGTTCGCCGATGTGCGGGTCGGTGCCGACGGCATCGTCGAAGTCGCGGTCGGCACCCAGTCGAACGGCCAGGGCCACGAGACCGTCTACGCCCAGGTGACCGCGGAGCGGCTCGGGATTCCCCTCGATCAGGTGCGGATCGTCCAGGGCGACACGGCGCGCCTCGACCAGGGCCATGGCACCGGCGGGTCGCGCTCGATGGCGTGGGGCGGCTCGGCCTGCCTCGAGGCAGCCGATGCCGTCATCGCCCGCGGGATCGAGCTGGCGAAGGCCGACCTCGGCGACGAGGTCGACTATGCCGACGGCCTGTTCCGGGCGCGCAACTCCAACGCGACCCTCTCGATCGCCGAGCTCGCAGCGAAGCACCCCGGCGGACTCGACGGCCGGTCGCGCTTCCACCCCGAGGTGCCGCGCCCCACCTTCCCCAACGGCTGCCATGTCGCCGAAGTGGAACTCGACCCGGAAACCGGTGTCGTCGAAGTGACCCGCTACAGCCTGGTCGACGACTTCGGCACCATCATCAACCCGCTGCTGCTGCAGGGCCAGATCCACGGCGGCGTGGCGCAGGGGCTCGGCCAGGCGCTCCTCGAGAATGTCGTCTACGACGAAACCGCCCAGCTCCTGACCGGCAGCTTCATGGACTATGGCCTGCCGCGCGCCGACGACATGCCGCCGGCGATCGGCTTCGACACGCTGCCCACGCCGTCGCCCACCAACCCGCTCGGCGCCAAGGGCTGTGGCGAGGCCGGCACCATCGGCGCCATGCCGGCCATCATGAACGCCATCATCGACGCGCTCGATGGCACCCAGCTCGAAATGCCTGCCACGCCCGAGAAGCTGTGGCGGGCAGCACAGGCGCTCGCGATGAAGCAGGCCGCCGAATAGCCGCATGGCCTTCTGGCTGCTGAAGTCCGAGCCCGACGTCTATTCCTGGGACGATCTCGTCCGCGACGGCGAGACCGTCTGGGATGGCGTGCGCAACGCCCAGGCGTCGGCGAACCTGAAGGCCATGCAGGTGGGCGATGACGCCCTCTACTACCACTCCAACATCGGCAAGGCGGCAGTCGGCATCTGCCGGGTGACCGAGACCGCCTTCCCCGACCCGACCGACCCCGGCGGGCGCTGGGTCGCAGTCCGGGTCGCGCCCGTCGAGCCGCTGCCGCGCGCCGTCACGCTCGCCGAGATGAAGGCGGAGCCAGACCTGGCCGGGTTCCAGCTCGTTCGCCAGTCGCGGCTGTCGGTCGTGCCGGTCCGCCCCGCCGAATGGGAGCGGATCCTTGCCATGGCGGGCCGGGCGCCCCGCGAGGCCTGACCGTCTGGCCGAGGCCAGGCGCCGCGACCCCGCGGCGCGTGACCCGGGCGCGCCTGCTGTGCGTTACTGCGGCTTGGCCATCCCGGCTGCGGCCTGCTTCGCCGTCATCGTCGCGCTGTTGTCACGACCGCCGCCCTTGAATTCGTCGGCCGCGCGACGCTCCGCCGCCGGACCCTGGATGCATCGGTCGCGCACGTCCTTCGAGCAGACCGGAAGCTCGGCCGGTGCGGCCGCAGGGGCCTGGGCGAGCGCAGGCCCCGCCAGCGCGAACGCGGCAACCGCGGCAAGAAGAGTCTTCATGGGTCAAGTCCTCCGTCAGCCCGCCCCCTCCCCGAGCGGCGGGGCATGCCGCCGATAGCAGCCGGAAATCGGTTGGGCCAGCCGTCAGTTCGCGGCGCGCCTGCTCAGTCGGGCCGGGTCCAGACCCAGGCCGAGACCAGCAGCATGAGACCGCCGACAAGCAGCAGCAGCGGCGCCGCCGGCGCCCGCCACAGCCAGAACAGGGCGAACCCCAGCGCCATGCCGAGCGCCGAGGCGCGCTTGGCGGCGGGCGGAATGGCCCGGCGGGTGCGCCACGCGACGAGACCTGGCCCGAACCGCGGATGGGTGAGGAGCCACTGCTCGAGGCGCGGCGACGAGCGGGCGAAGCCGAAGGCGGCAAGGATGAGAAACGGCGTCGTCGGCAACAGCGGCACCACGACGCCGACCAGCCCGAGCATGAGCGCGGCCGCGCCAAGCGCGAAATAGAGCAGGCGAACCGGGCTCGAGACGAGCGGCGCCGGCATCAGCCGGCGCCAAGTCGGGCCGCGACTTCGGCAAGCCGGCGTCCGGCCTCCTCGCCGAGCGCCCGCACCTCGCCCGCTGCGCCCGCGCCGCCGGCAGCCAGCATCGCCGGGGCATCGACGATCCTGACGATGCTCCCCTCGCCCGCCTCCTCCACCGTCACATTGCACGGCAACAGCAGCCCCATCTCGGGGTTGGACGACAGGGCGGCATGGGCGAGCCCGGGATTGCAGGCCCCGAGGATCGTGTAGCGGCGGAAGTCCACGCCGAGCTTGTCGCGGAACGCCTTGTCGAGATCGATCCGCGAGACGATCCCGAAGCCGGCCTCACCGAGCGCTGTCGTCGTGCGGGTGATCGCCTCGTCGAACGGGCAGTCGAGGCGGATCGTGGCTCCCAGTTCCGGCATTTGTGGCACTCCTCTTCCTGCCCTATCGCAGCGCGATGGCGATGACCCTCTATGGCACCGACCCGAGCTTCTACACCCGCAAGGCCTTTCTGTCGCTCATCGCAACCGGCGCCGACTTCTCCTATGCCCTGAAGTCGCTCGCCAACAAGGCGGAGGTGGAGGCCGCCGTCGGCGGCTACCACCGCTTCCCGGTGGTGGACACGGGCGACGGCAGCGGCTGGATCGTCGACTCGACCCGCATCGGCCTTGCCCTTTCGGCGCGGTTCCCCGCACGCAGCCTTCTCCCCGCGGACCGGGCGCTCGCCATCCTGGTGCGGATCGCCGACGACTGGTTCGACGAATGGTTCCTCCGTGCCGCCATCCTGTTCCGGGCCAGGTCGGCCGAGACCCGCCGCTTTGTTGCCGAGGTGGGCGGGCGCAACCTGCTCGGCCGGCACGCGGGCGAGAGCCTGACGCCGGCCGAGGCGGAGCAGCTGGACGCGCTCCTGCCCGGCATCGACCGTTTCTTCCTGCAGAGCTGCGCGACCAACGCCGTCTCCGGCCCCGGCATCGCCGACGCCGAGCAGTTGCTCGCCCGCACGGCCGCCCTCCTCGGCGAGGCGCTTGCCCCCTTCCTGTTCGGCAGCCGCCTGAGCCTGGCCGACGCCGCGCTCTGGGGTTTTCTCGATTCGGGCCTCCTGTGGGAACCGGAAGCCCGGGCCTGGGTCGAGGCCAACGCGGCGCACCTTGTCGGCTGGCACGCTCGCGCGCTTGCCGCAGCCGAGGCGGGCGGCGGCGCATGGGACCCGCCCGACCGCGTCGCGCCACGGCTCGCCCCGCTTCTCGGCGGCGACGCGCTCGGCTTTGCGCCCTTCCTTGCCGCCAACCGCGCTGCGCTCGCCGATGGCACGAAGCGCCTGACGCTCGCTGGCGTGGAGGTGCCGGCCCGCGGCTTCACCGAGAAATGCCGCGCCGAAATCGCAGCAGAAATTGCCGCACTTCCTCCTGCCGACCGCGCCCGTCTCGAGGCCGTGGCCGGTGACTGGCCGCTGCTCCAGCTCTACCGACAGCCTTGAGGGAGACCCGAATGGACCGCCTGCCCGAAGACGAGAGCTGGGTCAGGATGTCGGGCGTCACGCGCCGCGCCGCGCTCGGCGGGGGCGCGGCCGCGCTGGGCCATGCGCTCGCCGCCCGACCGGTCGCTGCAACCGCGATCACGACCCCGGCCGATGGCCTGGAGGCGGGGATGCTCCGCTTTCCGGCCGGTGGCGGCTTCATGATGAACGCCTACCGGGCAAGGCCCGCGGGCGGGAAGCCGCGGCCGGTCATCCTCGTGGTGCAGGAAATCTTCGGGCTCCACGAGTGGATCAGGGACATCACCCGCCGGCTCGCGGTTGCCGGCCATTACGCCATCGCGCCCGATCTGTTCGGGCGCTACGGCGACCCGACCAGGGTTGCCGACATCCGCAGGCTCCGCGACACGATCATCAGCCGGGTCGCCGATGCCGAGGTGATGGCCGACCTCGATGCGCTCGCCGCCTTTGCCGCGACCGACGGCGGCAACGCCCGGCGGCTCGGCATCACCGGCTTCTGCTGGGGCGGGCGGATCGTCTGGCTCTACGCTGCCCACAACCCGAAGCTGAAGGCAGGCGTTGCCTGGTATGGCCGGCTGACCGGCGAGGTGAACGCGATGACGCCGCGCCACCCGATCGATGTCGCTGGCCAGCTCCGGGCGCCGGTGCTCGGCCTCTATGGCACGCAGGACCGGGGCATTCCCGTGGCCGATGTCGAGGCGATGAACGCCGCGCTCAGGGCG
The DNA here is from genome assembly GCA_938016505.1 of uncultured Sphingomonadaceae bacterium. GTDB lineage: Bacteria > Pseudomonadota > Alphaproteobacteria > Sphingomonadales > Sphingomonadaceae > Thermaurantiacus. Next base: position 3,123 of record CALLWN010000169.1, on the reverse strand, counting down.
GCCCGCAAGCCCTCCGCGATCCGCCTGTTCGACGCCGACCACGGCTTCCTCGCCGACTATCGCCCGAGCTATTCGCCGACCGCAGCGCCGGTCGCCTGGGCGGCAGCGCTGGCGTGGTTCAGGAAGCTCTGAACCCGTCGAGCGCGTCCACCAGCGCAGCAGCGAACGCGGGCCCGGTCACGGCCGACATGTGGGTGCCGGGCACTTCGAGACGCCGCGCCCGGGGCAGTGCGGCAGCGAGCTCCGCCGCCGAGCCATTGTCGCTGTCCGCTGCGCCGCACACGACAGCGACCGGCAGGTCGAGCGCGGCAAGCGCGTCCTCGGGCGTGCCGGTCTGGGCGCGCAGCAGGTGGAGGAGTGCGTCGGGGTTGCGCACATTCGCCTTCATGAACATCTCGGCAAACCATTCGGGCGCGTTGCGCGGCCAGGTGCCACGCCTCTCGATCATCCGGGCGAACCAGGCGCCGCGCGCCGCACCTCCCCTGATCCCCTCGAGCCCCATGCCGGCAAGAATGGCGGCCCGCGGCTTCACATGGCCCCGCACCAGCATCCTGACCACCGTGCGCGCGCCGAGCGAATAGCCGCCGATGACGAGATCCGCGCCCAGCCCCAGATGGGCGACGAGCGCCTCGGCATCGCGCGCCAGCACGTCCGGCGGCCAGGCCTCGGGCGCCGAGGGCGCATCACTCGCACCATGGCCGCGCAGGTCGGGAAGGATGAGCCGCCAGCCGGCTTCCGCCAGCCGCTGCGCAGTGCCGTAGCGCAGCCAGTTGACCTCGGCCGACGAGAAGAGGCCGTGAAGCAGCAGCACGGGCGGGCCCCCGCCCAGCTCGCGCCAGGCGAGCTCGACCCCGTCGAAGCTTCCGAAGCGCTGCATCAGCCCTTCTTCAGGTGGCGGCGGCCGAGCAACTCGGCGATCTGCACCGCGTTGAGCGCCGCCCCTTTCCGGAGATTGTCGGAGACGCACCAGAGCGAAAGCCCGTGCTCGACCGTCGGGTCGCGGCGCACCCGGCTCACGAAGGTCGCATAGTCGCCCACGCACTCGACAGGGGTCACATAGCCGCCATCCTCCCGCCGGTCGACGAGCATGACACCAGGCGCCTCGCGCAGGATGGCCTGCGCCCGGGCGACCGAAAGCGGTCTCTCGAACTCGATGCTGATCGCCTCGGAATGGCCGACGAACACCGGAACCCGCACGCAGGTCGCAGTCACCCTGATGGCCGGGTCGAGAATCTTCTGGGTCTCGACCGCCATCTTCCATTCCTCCTTGGTGTAGCCATCGAAGCCCGAATCGGATCCCATGAAGACGTCGATGTGGGGGATGAGGTTGAAGGCGATCTGCTTCGGGAACTTGACCGGCTCCCTGCGGTCGCCGACGAAGATGGCCCGCGACTGCTCGAACAGCTCGTCCATCCCCGCCTTTCCCGCGCCCGAGACCGACTGGTAGGTCGCAACCACCACCCGGCGGATGGTCGCGGCATCATGCAGCGGCTTGAGTGCGACCACCATCTGCGCGGTCGAACAGTTGGGGTTGGCGATGATGTTGCGCCGGGCATAGCCGTCGATCGCCTCCGGGTTCACTTCCGGCACGATCAGCGGAACGTCCGGCTCCATCCGGTAGAGCGAGGAATTGTCGATGACGACACAGCCGGCTGCCGCCGCGCGCGGGGCATGAACCCTGGTCGGGCCCGAGCCGGCGGCGAACAGCGCCATGTCCCAGCCGGTGAAGTCGAAATGCTCGAGGTTCCGGACCGTGAGTTCGCGCCCCGTGTCGCCATAGTCGATCCGGTCGCCGACCGAGCGCGACGAGGCAAGCGCTGCCACCTCGTCGGCGGGGAATTCCCGCTCGGCGAGGATGTTCAGCATCTCCCGCCCCACATTTCCGGTCGCGCCGACCACGGCAATCCGGTATCCCAACACCCATCTCCTTGCGTTCACGCAGATGCGGGGGGCGTAGCGGGAGACGGCCGGGGAGGGAAGCGCCTCGCCGGCGGGGTCGAAGCACTGGAACGAAGCATCGGGTCGAGACAGGGAGACGGGCAATGGCGGGCAACGGGCAGAGCTTGCTTGATTCGGTGCGGGAAGGCGCGCCGGCGCTGTTCCGCCTGCGCTGGTGGGCGATCGCGCTGCGCGGCCTGTTTGCAGTGATCTTCGGCATCCTCTGCGTCATGACGCCTGCAGCCGCGCTCCTCTCCCTCATCTTCCTGTTCGGGATCTTCGCGGTTGCAGATGGAATCGCCGGCGTGATTGCTGCCTGGGGCCGCGCCCGCGATGGCGAGGCCTGGGTCTGGTTCGCGATCGCGGCAGTCGCCTCGATCGTGCTCGGCGTGCTCGCCTTCCTCTGGCCGCTGGCGACCGCCTTCGTGCTCACCATCTTCGTCGGCGCCAATGCCGCAGTCACCGGGGTCGCGACGCTTGCCTCGGCGGCAAAGCTCCCGCCCGATCACGGCCGCGGCTGGTTCATCCTCTCGGGCCTCCTCGGCCTCGTCTTTGCCGTGCTCATCATCCTGAACCCGCTGGCCGGGGCAGTCGCGATCACCTGGGTCATCGGCGCCTGGGCGTTCGCCATCGGGATCCTGTTCATCGTGGTCGGCTTCAAGCTCCGGTCGCTGAAGGCGAAGCTCGACGCCGGGCTCGAGGCCGTGCGGGACCGGCTCGCCGGCTAGCGCGAAGGCCAGTGCGCGCCGGGGGGCTAGGCGCGCCGGGCCGGCACTGCAGCTGCAAGCAGCGAGGGCGGCGCAACCGTCCCCATGGTGATGTAGAATTTGGCGAGATCGTCGAACTTCATCCCCGGCACCACCCGCACATTGGCGACCGGCACGAACAGCAGCGCCCCGCCGATCGGCACTGGCGCGGTCGGAATGAGGATGAGCCGTGACGGGCCGTTGCCGACATCGAAGATCTCCGGGCTCGCGAGCAGCGCCAGCACTTCGGCCCCTTCGCCGAACCGCGCCGTCACCACGCTCATCGAGGCCATCTCCTCCTTGCTGTCGCCGCCCATGGTGCGCACCAGCTGGGCGAAGGGCTGGTAGAGCTTGCCGACCACCGGGAGGCGCGACAGCAGGCCATCGACCCAGGTCTCGAGAATGCCCTTCGCCCCCGACTGCACGAGCGCGCCGAGGA
>CALLWN010000168.1 GCA_938016505.1 uncultured Sphingomonadaceae bacterium | reverse complement strand
ACTGCAGCAGCCCTGGCCTTCCCGGGGTTGCCCCCAGTGACGCAAGATGGACCGCCGCTCGCCGCTTACAGTTGCGGGGGCAGCTCCGGCATTGGCCTGGGTGTGGAAGCCCCCGCCGCACCGGATTCCCGTCTTAGCCTTCCCGCACCCGACGACGGGCAGGGAAGGAACCTCGACCCGACCAAGGTGCCAGAGCGCCGCCTGCGATGCAAGCCATCATTTAAAATTTTCTTTAAGTCCGCTCACACCCGGGTCGGGTTGGGCAGCCCCGCATAGACCGCAGCCGCGTCAAACGCCGGCTGCGCCTCGAGCTGGCAAAGCCTGACGGGGCCGGATCCAGCGTCCGCAGCATCGAGGTCGACGGCCCGGTAGAAGCAGGAGCGATAGCCGACATGGCAGCTGCCCGGCCCGTCGAGCCGGACCTTGAGGACGAGCGCATCCTGGTCGTCATCAACCAGGATCGCGTCCACCCGCTGGCAAAAGCCGCTGTGCTCGCCCTTGCGCCAGAGCGCCTGGCGGCTGCGCGACCAATAGTGCGCCTCCCGCGTGGCAATCGTCAGGCGCAGCGCCTCGGCGTTCATGTAGCCCAGCATCAGCACGGCGCCAGTTGCCGAATCGACCGTGATTGCGGGGATGAGCCCCTGCGGATCGAACCGGGGTGCAAGCGCCAGGCCATGCTCGACCTGCGCGACGCTTTCGCGTGGCGCGAACATCAGTTCGCCGGCTGCAGGTCGTGGTGCCACAGCGTTTCGCCTTCCCTGTCTTCCAGCCGGATCCCCTCCTCGGCGAGACGGGTCCGGATCGAATCAGCGAGCGCCCAGTCGCGCTGCGCCCGCGCTGCCGCCCGCGCCGCGACCAGCTCCGCGATCCGGGCGTCGTCGGCCGCGGTGGCGGCAGCCGGGTCGGGCAGTCGCCTCGTCCAGCCCTCCGGCTGCTCCAGCAGGCCGAGGAGGCTGCCGGCCGCCCGGATGCCGGCAGCAATCCCGGCCCGCGCCTTCGCGTCCGCCGTTGCGCGCAGCCGCCGCGCAGCCGCGGCAAGCGCTGCCAGCGCGCGCGGAAACGCGAGATCGTCGGCGAGCGCGGCCTCGACGGCGCCGATGACGGTCGGGTCGGGGGCCGCCCCGGCAGCGGCGGAGCCGGCAGCGGCAAGCGCGGCGTGCAGCCGTTGCAGCGTCCGGGTCGCGCGCTCGGCCGCTGCCTCCGACCAGTCGACCGGCTGGCGGTAATGGGCCGAGAGCAGCACAAGCCGGATTGCCTCGCCGGGCCAGCGCGCCAGCGCCGAACGCACCGTCACCATGTTGCCGGCCGATTTCGCCATCTTCGCGCCGTCAACCGTCACCATGCCATTGTGGAGCCACAGCCCGGCATAGCTGGCGCCATCGTGCGCCGCCGTGCCCTGCGCAATCTCATTCTCATGGTGCGGGAAGATGAGGTCGGCGCCGCCGCCGTGGATGTCGATGGTGCAGCCGAGGTGCGCCTCGATCATCGCGCTGCACTCGATGTGCCAGCCCGGGCGGCCGCGGCCCCACGGGCTCTCCCAGCCCGGCAGATCCGGCGTGCTCGGCTTCCAGAGCACGAAATCGGCCGGGTGCCTCTTGTAGGGCGCCACCTCCACCCGTGCGCCGGCAATCATCTCCTCGAGGCTCCGCCCGGAAAGCCGGCCATAGGCCGGGAACGACGGCACGTGGAACAGCACATGCCCCTCGGCCACATAGGCATGGCCGCGCCCGACCAGCCGGGAGACGAGATCGATGATCGCGCCCACATTCTCGGTCACCCGCGGCTCGAGGTCGGGGGGAAGGCAGCCGAGCCGGGCCATGTCGTCCTGGTAGGCGGCCGTGAATGTCCGCGTGACCTCGCCGATGGAAAGTCCGCGCGCACGGGCAGCCGCCGTGATCTTGTCGTCGATGTCGGTGATGTTGCGGGCATAGACGAGGTGTGGGAACCGCCGCCGCAGCAGCCGGGCCAGCACATCGAACACCACCGCCGGCCGGGCATTGCCCAGATGGGCAAGGTCATAGACGGTCGGGCCGCAGACATAGAGGGTCACGGCCTGCGGATCGCGCGGCCGGAACGGCTCCAGCGCTCCACCGAGGCTGTTGGTGAAGACAAGCGGCGGAGTGTCGACCATGGCAGGCTCCTTCCCGCGACAGGCTGTCCACCCCGGCCGCCTGTTGCGATTGATGAGATAATATATCATCTAGCTGGTGCGGCGTGGCAAGGGCCACGGCCGGGATCGCAAGGAAGGACCCCCATGCTCGAGACCATCAACCGCCCGGCGGCCGTCCGCCGCCGCACCCGCGCCGAGGCCGAGGCAGCGGTGCGCTGCCTGATCGAATGGGCCGGCGACGATCCCGACCGTGAGGGCCTGCGCGGCACGCCAGACCGGGTGGTGCGCGCCTATGAGGAGTTCTTCGCCGGCTACGCCGAGGACCCGCGCGCGCTTCTCGCCACCACCTTCGAGGAGACCGAGCAATATGACGAGATGGTGCTGCTCCGCGACATCCGCCTCGAGTCGCACTGCGAGCACCACATGGTGCCGATCCTCGGCAAGGCCCATGTCGCCTATCTGCCCGCCGGCCGGGTCGTCGGAATCTCCAAGCTCGCCCGCGTGGTCGAGGCCTATGCCAGGCGGCTGCAGATCCAGGAGACGCTGACCGCCCAGATCGCCGACACGATCAACGAGGTCCTCCGGCCGCGCGGCGTCGCCGTGGTGATCGAGGCCGCGCACCAGTGCATGACCACCCGCGGCATCCGGAAGCCGGGCGTGACCATGACCAGCAGCCGGATGATCGGCGAGTTCCGCGACAATCCGGTCACCCGCCAGGAGTTTCTCCAGCTGCTCGCCATGCCGCGCTGAGGCCCGGGCTGAGGCCCGGCCAGAGGCGCGCCGGCTCGCGAACGGGGGACGCCCCGACCCGGGTCACGCCCGGCTTTCGCCAGCATGAATGCCCCTTGACCTCTTGCGTGCAGTGCAGCAACCTCGGCCCCAGCGGTCGCAGAATCGCAGTGCAATTCCTTGGGTAGGTAGAGCATGTTGCCTGCTGGAGCCCCGGGTTGCTGCACCTGCGAGAACCGAACCTTTCCGCGCTTGGCCCGATCGCCTGTCCTGATAGACTGCCCCGAGCGCCGGAAATCGCGCGCCACGTCGCCCGGTCGGGCCGCCGATGGGCGAGCTGAACCTTCCCGTGGGCGCGGCCGGAACCCTCCTCCTCCTGCTTGGCTCGGGTGGCTGCGCTGGCATTGCTGCCGGCCTGTTCGGGATCGGCGGCGGCTTCGTCGTGGTGCCGGTCCTCGTCCTCCTCCTCCCGCTGCTCGGCGCCACGCCCGACACCCTGACCCACACCGCGATCGGCACCTCGCTTGCAACCATCGTTGCAACATCGCTGCGCTCGGTGCAGGCCCACGCCCGCCGCGGCGCTGTCGACTTCGATGTGCTGCGCCAGTGGGGGCCCTGGCTGGTGGCCGGCGTCCTTGCCGGCGTCCTCCTCGCCGACCGGATGCGCGGCCCGCTGCTCTCGCTCGTCTTCGGGAGCGGTGTCCTCCTCATGGCGGTCCATTTCCTGGTGCCGTTCCTCGGGCGGCGACGGCTGCGCGACACCATGCCAGGCGGCCTCTCGGTCGCCGGGATTGCGACCTCGCTCGGGGCCTTCTCCTCCCTCCTCGGGATCGGCGGCGGCACGATTGCGGTCATCGTGATGACCATGTGCGGAAGGCCGATCCACCAGGCGATCGGCACCGCAGCCGGCTTCGGCACCATCATCGCGCTGCCGGGCGCGCTCGGCTTCGCCCTTATCGGGCTTGACCAGGCCGGGCTGGCCATCGGCTCCACCGGCTATCTCAACTGGCCCGCAGTCCTCGCAATCTCCGCCGTCTCCATCCTGACGGCACCGCTCGGGGTCGCGCTCGCGCACCGGCTGGAACCGGGCCTGCTCCGGCGGATCTTCGGCATCTACCTCGTGATCGTCGGCACCCTGATGATCTCGCAGGGGCTCCGGCCATGACCGGAGCCCCTCCCGCCCCCGCTCCCCTCCTGGAAGATGAGATGACCATGACCGACCCTGTGCTGCCCCCTGCCGCCCCGCCCCCTGCCGACCTGCCTCCCGCCTCCGCCGCCGCCATCGGCCGCCGCGCCCTCCTCGGACTCGGTGCTGCCGGCGGGCTCGCGGTCGCAGCCGGCGCAGCCCCCGCCGCAGTC
>CALLWN010000167.1 GCA_938016505.1 uncultured Sphingomonadaceae bacterium | reverse complement strand
GGACGGTGTGTCGGCCGCGACGATCTCGTCATACTGCCAGCCGGTGTCGACGACGAGCACTGCGGCAGATGCCGGCATCGCGACGAGGGCCGCCGTGGCGGCGAGAAGAAACGGCTTCATCTTTCTCTCCCTACAAGACATGCGCTTTCGCGCATCCCTGCAGGCGCGCAAGATCCGTGCCAATGTTCCGAGCCTTTTAACTTCAGGCGGTTAGCGCCAGCGTGGGACCGAGGACTGTAAAGTCAGCCGACACTTTCGCCCGGGCCAACCATGGCGCGCGGCGCGCAAGTCAGCCGGCGTAGGCCTCGTTGCCGACGAACCCCATTTTCTTGATCCCGCTCATCTGGGCGATCGCCATGACGCGATTGACCACCTCGTAGCGGGCAAGCGCGTCAGGCCGGAGACGAAGTTCGGGCTGCTCCTCTGCCGGCATCCGGCCGACCTGCTGCATGTAGGACTGGAGCTGCTCGAACGACACTTCCTCGTCGTTCCAGTAGATGGTGTTGAGGAAGTCGATGTTCACCTGGTTGAAGGTGGGCTCGACGTTGGACGGGTTGGGGTTGGGCGGCGGCAGGTCGAGCTTCACCGCGTGGGTCTGGATGGGGATGGTGATGATGAACATGATGAGGAGCACGAGCATGACGTCGATCAGCGGCGTCGTGTTCATGTCTCCCATCGGCGCGCCTTCGCCGCCACCACCCATCGAGATCGCCATGCTGTCCTCTTCCCGTTTCCGCGTGTGTCCCGTGCCTCAGCGCGTGACCGGGCCGTCAGAGGGCTCCGAGATGAAGCCGATCTTCTGGTAGCCGGCCCGCTGGAGGGCGAAGATGGCCCCGCCCACGCAGCGATACTCGGTGCCCGCATCGGCCCGGATATGGGCCTCGGGCAGTTCGATCTTCGCGCCGCGCGCCTTCTGCTTCTCGACCTCGGCGAGGAGGTAGGCGCCGCCGCGCTCGCGCAGCGCTTCCGGACCGTCGAGCCGGGTCAGGCCCCAGAAGATGTCGCAGTTGGTGTCGACCGAAAGCGGCACATTCTCCGGCGTGGTCGTCGTCGGCACGCTCGACACCTTGGGAAGCGCGACCGGCACCACCTGGATGACGACCGGAACCGTGATCAGAAAGATGATGAGGAGGACGAGCATCACGTCGACGAGCGGCGTGGTGTTGATCTCCGCCATCATGGCGCCTTCCTCGGCTTCGGTCCCGACCGTCATGCCCATGGTGCAGTCTCCTTCCGGTTGCCGTCGCGAACCTACTTTTTGGGCGCGGCTGCAGCGGCTGCCGGCGCGGTCGCCGTCGGGCGCGCAATCCGGGCGCCGGAGACGAGGTAGCCGTGGACGTCGGCGGCGAAGGTGTTGATCCGCTCCATCACGGTCTTGTTGCGGCCGTTCAGGTAGTTGTAGATCAGCACCGCAGGCACGGCGACGGCCAGACCGAGCGCGGTCATGATGAGCGCCTCACCGACCGGGCCTGCCACCTTGTCGATCGACGCCTGGCCCGCGATGCCGATGTTGATGAGCGCGCGGTAGATGCCGACCACCGTTCCGAGCAGGCCGATGAACGGCGCGGTCGCGCCGGTGGAGGCGAGGAACGACAGGCCGGACTGGAGCCGCGAGCCAATGAGACCGGCGGAGCGGTTGAGCGACATGGTGACCCACTCGTGCTGGTCGATCTGGTCCGTCAGGCGGCCCTCATGGTGGTCGAAGGCGCGCAGGCCGTCATCGGCCAGCTGGCGGAAGGCCGAGTCCTTGTCGAGCTTGGCCGCACCTTCCTTGAGGGTGGCCGCTGCCCAGACCTTCTTCTCGACTTCGGCGGCCTCGTCGAGGAGCTTCTTCTGCTGCCACCACTTGGTGAAGAAGATGTACCAGGTGATGATCGACATGATGACGAGAACGGTGAACAGGAACCAGGCGATCGGCCCGCCCTGCTTGAGCGCAGGGATGAGGCCGTAGGGGCTCTCGCCCTCGACCGCCTCGGCCGCCATCGCCGCCGCCGGCAGCATGGCGAGGATCGCCATTGCCCCCGTCCGTGCGAGCATCGCCGCGATGCCACGCGCCGTCCCGTTCATCCGCTGGAATTCCATGCCTCTGTCCTCATGCTTGAAGGTTGCAACCCGACCGTCCGGAGCCCCCTGCCCCCTCCGGCCCACTCTCAGCATCCACGCTCCACAACCCAGCGCACCCGCTGGACCATGGTCATCTCGACCGGCTGGCCGTTCTCCTTGCCGGGGTTGTAGCGCCAGCGCCTGAGCGCGACTTCGCAGGTGCGCTCGTCGAGCCGGGTGTGGCCGCTCGACTGGGCGATATCGCAGGCCCTCACCCGGCCGTCGGTGCCCACGACGACGCGCACGGCGACCGCGCCCTGCTCGCAGGCGCGAAGCGACGCTGCGGGATAGTCCTCGGTGCCGACGGTCACGGTCCCGCCGCGCGGAGACGGATTGGTCCGCTCGACCTTGGGCGCTGGCGGCGGCGGCGCCGGAGGCGACGGAGCGGGTGGTGCGACACGGACCGGTTCGGGTGCCGCGACGACCGACTGGGTGGTGATGGTGGGCGGCGGCGGCGCGCTCGTTTCGATCACGACATCGGGCGGCGGCACGTACGGCGGAATGTCCTCGAGCTTGGGCGGCGGCGGCGGCGGTTCGTCGGGCGGAGGCGCCTGGTCTTCGATGTTGACCGTCTCGAGCGGGCCGGTGATCGACTTGACCACCTGCACGGCAAGACCCGAGACGAGCACATAGCCGAACAGGACGTGCAGAAGGCCGACGATGATCCAGGAGCGGACCTTGTTCTTGCCCTCATTCTCAGGCGCCAAGAAGGACATAAAAGTCTTGCCACTCCCCTCCACCGGACCGACGCGAGATCGCGCCAGCCCGATCACCCGTGCAACAACCGGGACGGCCTCACCACCCCAGGCCCTCGCGACCCCCAGCCTTCGGCGGGCATCAGCTGCCCGGACCTCAGGCGCCTGAGAAGGGCATGCAGCCCGAATCAGCCAGTGTTCCCTAGCTGTTTTGCTGCGGCCGATGCAACCGCCGCAGCACGCTGGCGCGACCTTTGCACGCGGCGGCCGACTGGGCTAGCCCTGAGGCGATGCGGTGGATCCTCGTTCTTCTGCTGGCAGCGCTTGCCCCCGGCCTCCGGGCCGGGCCAGCGCCAGCGCCAGCGCCACCGATCGGCTACACCGATCTCGCCGATCTCGTGCTTGCAAGCCCCGTCATCATCAGGGCGACCGTCAGCCGTGCGCGGCCCCTGTCGCGGCGGGACGCACCCGACCTGCCGGCAGGAGAGGCGCGGATCCTGGTCGAGGCGCGGCTGGTGAGCCTTCTGAAGGGTGAAGGGCTTGCGCCGGCCGGGGCACGGTGGCTGTGGCAAGGGCCTGTGGCCCGGGCGCCGGTGAAGGGGCAGGATCTGCTCGCCTTCCTGGCACCTGCCGATGGCGGGACGCCCGAGGTGCGGGCCTACCGGCTGGTGGCAGCCCACGGCCAGCTCCGCCACGATCCGGCGCTGGAGGATCGGGTGCAGGCGATTCTCGCCGAGGCGCGCGCGCCCGGGGGCGTGCCGCGAGTGACCGGGGTGCGCTCGGGCTTCCATGTCCCCGGGGTCGTCTCGGGCGAGTCGGAGAGCCAGTTCTTCCTGGCTGCGCAGACCGGCGGCCCGTTCACGCTGGTGGTGCTGCGGCGGCCGGGCGAGGC
>CALLWN010000166.1 GCA_938016505.1 uncultured Sphingomonadaceae bacterium | reverse complement strand
TCCATGGGCACGACGGTGACTCGCTCGAGCCCGGCGATGTCGGCGCCGGCGAAGGGGTCGGGCCGGCGCGTGATGGCACGCACGTCGTGCCCTGCGGCAAGTGCCTGCCTGACCTGCGCCATGCCCTGCCGGCCGGCCGCGCCGATGACCGCAATGCGTGCCATTATGTTTGTCCTCCCTCCGTCTCTTGACGGCACCCTAGGCATTGCGCGCGGTCGCGCTCACGGCCGAATCTGCTAGCTCCCGTTTTCGGCAAGCGGGAGGAGGACGCGGACATGGCAGGCGAGGCGCAGCGGGTGATCGAGGATTTCTGGCGGATCCAGGACGGCGGGGACTATCGGCTCCTCGTCGACCTGTTTGCCGAGGATGCCCGGCTCGAGGACCCGATCTGGGGCGTGTTCGAGGGCCGCGAGGCGATCGCGGGCTTCATGGCGAAGATGGTGGACGAGATGCGCGGGCGCTCCATTCATTTCACCGCCGACGAAATCCGGGGCGATGACCATGTCGCCTGGGCGCGCTGGACGATGCACGGGCCCGAAGGCACCCGCGGCGGGGTTGGCATCTACCGCGTCGAGGGCGGGAAGCTCGTCTACTACCGCGACTATCTCGACCCGCCGGCGAGCGCCGCCTGAACGGAGGCGCGCCCCGCGGTCACATCGGCCGGTAGAGCGGGTGGCCGGGCGCAGTGATGGCGAGGATGGGGAGCGGAAAGGCACCGCTCCCAGCCTCGGGCTGGGCCGGCAGCGGGGCTGACCAGTCGAGGATGTAGCGCCGCGCAGCAATCCGCCATTCGCCGTTGCGGCGCTCGAAGCGGTCGAGGTAGCGGCCGCCGTAGAGGGTGCCGGTGAGCTGGCCGTCGGCATCGGGCCGGGCGCCTGCAGCGAGGCCGTAGCATTCGCCCTCGGCGGTGTCGGGGCCGGTGAAGGCAAGCGCGAGGCCGGACAGCAGGTGCCAGCGCCGCGCCGCGCCCTGCTCGATTGCCAAGACGACCGGCACGAACTCGGCTGCAGTTCCGGTGAAGAAGCCGTAGTCGACCGGGGCCTCGGGCCAGTAGCATGCGGCCTGGCCCGCTGCGTCGAGCCAGTCAAGCGTGCGGCAGTAGCGGGCGAGGAGCGCCTCGATCGCGCGGTGGTCGATGAGCCGGGCGAGCGCGGCATCCATCGCTCAGGCGCGCCCGGCCCACCAGGAGGCGATGGCGAGCGGGAAGCGCTCCTGCGCGGTCCTCATCGTGTCGGTTGCATCGGCCGGCAGCGGCGGGTCTTGCGTGGGGACGAGACCGGGTGCCGCAGTCTTGACCGGGTCGACATATTCGAGCCGGATCGACTCCAGCACGTCGCCGAAGTCGTGGCTCTCGTGATGGTCCGACATCTGGTGATGGTAGAAGGCCCATTTGTCCTTGAAGGAGAGCAGGCAGTAATAGCTGTTCTCGGCCTCGCCCTTCCAATATTCGTAGCGGATGACCCCTGGCTCGGTCGCGTGGGTCTGGCGCACCATGTCTTCGATGATGGCCTCCCATTTCTCGAGCTTGCCGGGCTTGATACGGATGTGGGCGAGAAGGGTCGTCATGCAGCGGCTCCTGCGGCGTGGCGGATGTCGAGATCGAGTGCGAGAAGACCCAGCATGATGCCGGGCTGGTAGGGAAAACTGTTGCCGGGGCTCACGGTGAAGCCGTCGAGCCGGTCGAGCAGGCGGTTCCAGGCGATGGTCTGCTCGAGCCGCGACAGGCCGGCGCCGGGGCAGACGCGGGGGCCCGCCGAGAAGGCGAGATGGCGGGTGACGGCCTTGCGATCGAGCCTGAGCGCGTCGGGATCCTCGAACTCGAGGGGGTCGATGTTGGCGGCGGCCCAGCGCAGGTGGAGGGTCGAGCCGGCGGGCACCTCGACGCCCGAGAAGACTTCATCCTGCGAGGTGATGCGGGTGGAAAGGCCCTGCGTTGGCGAGCGCAGCCGCATCGCTTCCTCGATGAAGGTGCGGATGAGGCTGCGGTCGGCCTTGAGGCGATCGAACAGGCCGGGGTGCTGGTCGATCAGGCGGGCCTGCTCGGCGAGCGCATATTGCGTGGTCTCGAGGCCGCCGATGACCATGGCGTAGACGATTCCGTTGATCTCGTCGTCGGTCAGTTTCCGGTCGAGCGCCTGGTACTGCACCTGCGTCAGCCAGCTGATCATGTCGTCGGCGGGTCTCGCGCGCTTCTCGCGCACCTTGTCGCGGACATAGTCGGAGAAGCCGGCGAGCAGGCGGAACTTCTCGGCCTTCTGGTCGTCGGTCAGGATGTTGTTGTGGCCGCGGCCGATCACGTAGGACATGACCTGGGCCTGGCCCCAGATGGCGAGCTGGGGCACATCTTCGAGCGGGAAGCCGAGCACGCTCGCCATGGTGCGCTGCGGCAGCGGCCGGGCGAAGGTGGCGACGAAATCGACCCGGTCGCGGCCGGCCCAGGCGTCGATCAGGGCATCGGCGTGGGCAGTGATCATGGCGGTGTGGCGCGACGCGCCGGGGCCGACCCAGGGGTCGGTGAGTTCCTGGCGGTGGGCCCGCCACAGCGCCTGGGTGGGGCGGAGCGTCACGATCGACTGCACCATCGCGTCGAGGTCGGGCATCTCCGTCGGGAGCCTTCCCGAGCGGATCACCTCGGCCACGAGGAGGTCGAGCGTGGGCGGAAAGCGGCTCCAGTCCTTCACCACGCGCGAGATGTCGGCGTGGCGGGTGAGGATGAAGGCGTCGTGGTCTGGCGTCAGGCCTTCGCCGGGCAGTCGCAGCACCGGGGCCTCGGCATGGAGGATGTGATAGGCCTCGTACCAGTGGTAGGGCGCGCCCGGGCCGAACAGGTCGACCTCGGCCACGCTGTGCGGGCACCCGCTGACTGCCATGTCACCCCTCCCTCCGGCCCTGTCTATTGAATCCCCCAGTTCAAGTCCGCTGGTGTCCTTCATAGGGTGGACGCGAGGGAATGAGGGAGGCGGCATGAGCCGGGTGGAGAAACTGCCCGCTGCAGCGTGGGACGCGCGGCTGCGGGCTGCCGTGCAGCCCGAGGCGCTGAGCGAGCTCGAACAGGGGCTGATGCGGGTCTTCGCCCATTGCCCCGAGCAGGCGCTGGGGCTGATCGGGTTCGGCGCCGCGCTCAAGCGCGGGCGGCAGCTTCCCGAG
>CALLWN010000165.1 GCA_938016505.1 uncultured Sphingomonadaceae bacterium | reverse complement strand
TGAGTACCGACCAGCAGCAAGACAGCCCGGCTCGGCAACGGCAGGACATCGAGGCCCTGGCCCAGCGGCAGGGCTTCCGCATCATCCGCTGGTACGAGGACCACGGACTCACTGGCACCGAGTCGAGCAAGCGGCGCGAGTTCCAGAAGCTGCTCGCCGACGCCAAGGCCGGTACGTTCGCGGCCGTCCTGGTTTCCGAGCAGTCGCGCATGTCGCGCGAGGACATCTTTGACGTGATGACGCACTGGAAGCTCTTGCGCGACGCAGGCGTGGCCATCGTCACCTGCCAGCGCGGCGAACTTCAGTTCGACAACCTGGGCGGCTTCCTGACCGCCATCGTGGACCAGTACGGGGCGCGGGAGGAGTCGATCCGCCTGGCCGACCGCGTTGTCAGCGGCAAGCGCCTGGCCATCCGCCAGGGGCAGCGGCAAGGCGGAGCGCTGTTCGGCTACGACCGCGAAATCCTCGACGAGGCCGGCCGCGTGATCCGGCGCGTGTGCGGCACCGAGAAGTTCCGCAAGCCGCCGGGCTGGTCGTCGCGCCTGGTGCCGGCGCTCGATTCCAAGGCGGTCGAGGCGGTGCGGTTCATCTTCGACTCCATTGGCGACGGCATGAGCTACGGCTCGGTCGCCAGGGAGCTGAACCGGCGCGGCTGCACGACGCTCGCTGGCAAGCGCTTCAACGGCACCGTGGTCCGGCGCATCGTGACCAACCCGGTCTACGCCGGCGACCTCGTGCTGGGCCGCAAGCGCCGGGGCCGCTTCCGCAGCCTGCACGACGAGGGCGGCATCACCCATGAAAACGTCCACGAGCCGCTCGTCAACCGGCAGGTGTTCGCGCGGGCGCAGGACGCGGTGCAGCGCCGCTACCGCACGTCCAGGGCGACGACGGCGGGGCGATACCTGCTCACCGGCCTGGTCTACCTGGCCGGCTCGGAACGGCGCCTGCACGGCTACACGATGCGGAACAGCGACCGCCCGCCGCGCCTCTACTACGGCCTGGCCCCGCGCTACTACGAGGAGTACCCGCAGGAGTCGGATCGGCCGTCGTTCCGGGCCGAGGTCGTCGAGAACGCCGTCATGGCCAAGCTCCGCGACTACCTGACCGACAAGCGCAACCAACGGGTGATCCAGGCCGAGATCAGCCGGCGGACGCGCAAGGCCCAGGCGAACGTCGAGGCCCTGGAAAAGCAGCGCGGCGCGGTGCGGGCCAGGATCGAGCGCGGCACCGAGAACCTCGCCCTGGCCAACCCGGAGGACGTGCCGGGCATCTCGCGGCTGCTGGCCAGGTGGCGCGACGAGGAGGCGAAGCTCAAGGAGAAGCTCCAGCAGGCGCGCGGCGAGGGCGGGCCGACGCCCGAATCCCTGGCGATCATGGCCCGGATCGACCAGCTTCTCGATCATCTGAACGAGGCCGACCGCGAGAAGCTGGCGTTTGCGATTCGCCAGACGGTCAAGCGGATCACGCTACGGCGAACGCGCCTGGGCGACGGCCGTTACCGCGTGACGCTCTGGGACGGGGCCATCGAGCTGCGCGACGACCTGGGCTCGAAGGGGACGATCCCGCTGACCGACGACGACCTGTCCGGCCCCGGCCGCTGGCGCGACGCCGCTCGGTACGTCCGCGAGCACGGCGGCGTGGTGTACCTCGGCGAGCTGGCCGAGGCCCTCGGCATCCACAAGGCGTTCGCGTCGCGCCTCCTGACCCAGGCGACGCTCGCTGGCAAGATTCGCAACCTGGGCCATCAGCAGGGCTGGACGGCCAGGTCTCCGCGTTCGTAGTTGTTCGCCATTTGCACGTCTTTCGATCACCCTTCAACGTCGCGGCCGGCAACTCGTCAGGCTACAACTACGCCTCCGGCCGGCTCGACCACCAGACCTACTTCAAGGCGATCCGCGTCGATCAGGCGCACCTCGAATGCGTCGTCCTGGATCGCATTCTCGCCGCCTGGCTCGATGAGGCGGCATTGATTCCGGGCTTCTTGCCCGCCGGCCTCGGCCTCATCGGCGACTGGCCGCACCAGTGGTTCTGGGACGGGCAGGAACACGTCGATCCCGCCAAGGAAGCATCCGCTCAAGCGACCCGCCTGGCCAACCACACGACCACGCTGGCCCACGAGTACGCCCGCCAGGGCCGGGACTGGGAAGAGGCCCTGCGCCAGCGGGCCAAGGAGATCGCGCTCATGCAGGAGCTGGGGCTTACGCCGGCGCAGACCCAGCCCACACCGGCAGACCAGAACGAAGAGGAACCCGTCGATGATCAAGGCGAACTCGAAGAACAAGCCGCCTGACAACCGGTCGCTGAACCTGCTGGCGGCATCCGTTGAACTGGAAGCGGCCCCGGCCGACGGCGAAGCGCAGAAGCTGCGACGCTTTACCATGACCGCCTACACCGGTGGGGCCATGCAACTGGCCGGCTGGCGCTATCCGGTGGTCGTCGATCTGCAAGGGCTGCAAGTCGGCAAGCAGCGGCGTCCAATCCTGCTCGACCACACCCGCGATGTGGATTTCGTGATGGGGCAGACCGACTCCATCGCGGTGATGAACGATCAGCTCGTCGTCGCCGGCCAGGTCATGGGTGACTCTCCGAAAGCCAAGCAAGTGGTCGCTCTCAACGACAGGGGTTTCTCGTGGCAGGCGTCCATCGGGGCGCGGGCAGACCAAGTCGAGTTCGTGCCGGAGGGAAAAACCTCGCAGGCCAACGGCCGGGAGTTCCCCGGCCCGGTCAACATCGCCCGGCGGGCCACGCTGGGCGAGATCAGCTTCGTGGTGTTCGGCGCGGATGAGAACACGTCCGCGCAGATCGCCGCCAGCGAAAAGGAGAGCCATGACATGGACTTTGCACAGTGGGCCGAGTCGCAGGGCTTCGCCGTGGACGCCCTGAACGAGCAGCAAGCCAAATGCCTGCGGATGATCTTCGACGCCCAGGCCGGCAAGCCGACGCCGCCCTCAGCAGGTGAGGGAGACGACCCGAACCCGGCAGCGACCATCCGCGCCGAGGCGGCGGCCGAGAGCAAACGCATCGCCGCCATCCGCAAGGTCTGCGGCAAGCATGGCGACATCGAGGCCAGGGCCATCGAGGAAGGCTGGGACGCGACCCGCGCCGAGCTGGAAGTGCTCCGCGTGTCCCGGCCCCAGGGCCCGGCAATCCAGGCCGGCGGCAAAGCGCCCGCCGCCCAGGCCATTGAAGCCGCCTTGTGCCTGTCGGTGCGGATGCCCGAGGCCAAGGTGGTCGGCTGGTACGGCGAGCAGGCGGTCGAGACCGCCCGGTCCCGCGATCTGCGCGGCATGGGGCTGCACGAGCTGTTCTACCACGTCATCCATGCCGCCGGAGGGCACGCCCGGCCGGGCCGGATGAACGACGATACGATCCGCACTGCATTCGAGGCAGACCGCACCCTCCGCGCGGCGGCGGGCGGCTTCTCGACGATCAGCCTGTCGGGCATCCTCTCCAACGTCGCCAACAAAGCGCTGCTGGAAGCCTACAGCGCGGTCGAGAGCGTGGCGGTCCGCATCTGCGCCCAGGCCGACGTAAACGACTTCAAGCAAGTCACGCGCTACCGGATGACGGGCCAGGGCACCTTCGAGAAGGTCGGGCCGGACGGCGAGCTGAAGCACGCC
Source organism: uncultured Sphingomonadaceae bacterium (assembly GCA_938016505.1). GTDB lineage: Bacteria > Pseudomonadota > Alphaproteobacteria > Sphingomonadales > Sphingomonadaceae > Thermaurantiacus. The sequence continues at coordinate 2,652 of CALLWN010000165.1, read as the reverse complement.
CAGCTCACCGAAGAAGCCTACACGAACCAGATCGACACCTACGGCAAGATCATCGCGCTGACCCGGCAGATGATCATCAATGACGACCTCGGAGCGTTCCTGCAAATCCCGCGCATCCTGGGGCGGCAGTCGGCCCTGGCAGTCGAATCGGCGGTGTTCACGCTGCTGCTCTCCAACCCCGGCGGCTTCTTCAGCGCGGGCAACAAGAACTTCTTCTCCGGGGCGACCTCGGTCTTGCAGATCACGTCGCTGACCACCGCCGAGCAGCTGTTCATGGACCAGGTGGACAAGGACGGCAAGCCGATCCTGATCTCCCCGGCCATCCTGCTGGTGCCGACCTCGCTCAAGGTCGTCGCCCAGCAGTTGATGACCGAGACGCGGGTCAACGAGCTGACCACCAGCGCCAAGCCGGCCAACAACCCGCACGCCGGCAAGTGGATTCCGCTGGCTTCGCCCTACCTGAACTCGCAGGGGATCGCCGGCGGCAGCGCGACCGCCTGGTATCTGCTCGCCAACCCGGCCGACGTGGCGGCGATGGAGATCGCCTATCTGCGCGGCCAGCGCACCCCGACCATCGAATCGGGCGAGACCGACTTTGACACCCTGGGCATGAAGTGGCGGGGTTATTTCGATTTCGGCGTCGCCATGCAGGACTTCCGGGCGACGGTCAAGAGCGCCGGCGCGTAAGGCATTGAACCCAAGGAGATCGAATCATGGCACAAGCCGTTTTCGTTCACGAAGGCGCGGCCACCGACTACACGCCGGGTGCGGACGTTGCCGCCGGCGACGTGGTCGTGCAGGGCGACTTGGTCGGGGTTGCCAAGCTGGACATCAAGGCCAACAAGCTCGGCGCGCTGGCGGTCCAGGGCGTCTTTGACTTCGCCAAGGCTGCCGGCGCGCTGGCGGTCGGCACCATCGTGTACTGGGACAACGTGGCCAAGGTCGTGACCACGACCGCCGCCGGCAACAAGCAGGTTGGCAAGGTGGTCCGCGCCGCGGCCGCCACCGACGCCACGGCGCGGGTCCGCATGCTCCAGTGAGGAAGCGATGGCCGACCTGCTGCAAACCGGCTCCGACTGGCTGGCCGACCAGCTCAAGACCCACGCTTCACGTCCGGTCGTCTACCGGCGCGGCGCGGACGAGGCGACGGTGCAGGCCACGGTTGGCCGGACGCTGCTCAAGCTCGATGACGGCTACGGCGGCGTGCGCATGGAATGGACCGACCGCGACTTCCTGATCCACGCGGCGGAACTGGTGCTGGGCGGCTCGCCAGCCTTGCCTGAGCGCGGCGATCTGATCCGCGAAATGCAGGGGACCAAGACCTTCATCTACGAGGTCATGGCGCCCGGCAAGGAACCGCCCTGGCGCTGGTCGGACGTGTTTCGCAAGGTGCTGCGGATTCACACGAAGCAGGTGGGGATTGAGTAGATGGCCGTCATCCTCGACATCGCCGACGCCGTGGTCGAGCAACTGAACGGAACCCCGTTCAGCCAGCCGTTGACCGCCGAGCGGCACTACCAGCCCAAGTTCGAGCTGTCCGAGATGACGGAGCTGAAGGTCAGCGTCGTGCCTCGCTCGCTGGCTTCAAAGACGCTGGACCGCAACCGCGACACCTTCGATTACCTGATCGACGTGGCGGTCCAGCAGAAGACCGACATGACGCCGGCGGCGCTGGACGCGCTCATGGGCCTGGTCGAAGAGATCGCCGACCACTTCCGCCGCCAACCGCTGGCCGGCTACCCGCAGGCCCGCTGCGTCGAGGTCAAGAACGAGCCGGTCTACTCGCTGGAACACCTGGACGAGTTCCGGCAGTTCACGAGCGTCATCACGCTGACCTATCGCGTGTGGAGGTGACGCATGATCGGCATGACCTTCAAAGTAGCGAAAGGCGGCTTTTTCGACCGCGACAAGGTCAAGCGGTCGGTGGACGCCGGCACGCGGCGGGTGTTCTCGAAGTTCGGCGCGTTCGTGCGGCAGCGGGCCAAGACCTCGATCCGCAAGCGCAAGGGGACGAGCCCGCCGGGGACACCGCCGTATTCGCACGTGGGCCTGTTGCGGAAGTTCATCCTGTTCGCCTACGACCCGCAGCGCAAGAGCGTCGTCATCGGCCCGACGCTGACGAAGGAAGGCTCGCCGGCGCCGCGCCTCCTGGAGCATGGCGGCGATGCGGTGATCGAGGATCGCGGCAAGGCGCGGCACGCGCGCTACCGGCCCCGGCCGTACATGGGACCGGCCTTCGAGCAAGAGAAACCGCAGTTGCCCGCCCTGTGGCGCGACTCGGTCCGTTGAGGAGGATGTCATGGCAGTCAAACTCGGCCTCGACGCCAAGCTGTATCGCAACACCGGCACCTTCGCCGTGCCGGTCTGGAACGAGGTCAAGAACGTCAAGGACGTGACACTGAACCTGGAGGCCGGCGAGGCCGACGTGACCACGCGCGGCAACAACGGCTGGCGGGCCACGGTCGCCACGCTCAAGGACGGCTCCATCGAGTTCGAGATGGTCTGGGACACGGCTGACGACGACTTCGGCGCGATCCGCGACACCTTCCTCAACCGGGCCGCGATGGAGTTCGCCGTCATGGACGGCGACATTACGGTCTCCGGCTCGCAGGGCCTGCGGGCGACCTGCATGGTCACCAACTTCAGCCGCAA
>CALLWN010000164.1 GCA_938016505.1 uncultured Sphingomonadaceae bacterium | reverse complement strand
CGAAACGGTCCACGACCAGCCGGCACTTCTCCGGCCCGCCGGCGATGCCCACCACCCGGCAGCCGTGGCGTTTCGCCAGCTGGACGACGAGCCCGCCGACCGCACCCGCCGCCGCCGAGACGACCACCGTCTCGCCCGGCTGTGCAGCGCCCACCTCGAACAGGCCGAACCAGGCGGTCATGCCGGCAATGCCGAGCACGCCGAGCCAGCGCGCAAACGGGGCAACCGCAAGGTCGATCGCCTCGATGTCCTTCCCGCGCACGCAGGCGAGCTTCTGCACCCCGAGCCCGCCCATCACCGTGTCACCGGGGGTCCAGCGCGGGTCGCGCGAGGCAAGGACCACGCCGGCGCCGCTCGCCCGCATCACCTCACCCACACCGACCGGGGGAATGTAGCTCTTCCCCTCGTCGAGCCAGCCGCGCATCGCGGGATCGAGGCTGATCGCCTTCACGTCCACCAGCACCTCGCCGTCTGCCGGCTCGGGCGCGGGCTCGTCGGCGATCGTCCAGGTCTCGGGCCCCGGCATGCCCGTGGGCCGCTGTGCCAGCCTCACCGTGCGGTTCATCATGCCCCTTCCTCCCTCGTCTTCCTCACCAGCATCTTGTCGGCCTCCGTGAAGGCGAACCGCCACATGAGCACGAAAAACACAAGCGGCACGCCGATCCCGGCAGCGAACATGTGCGCAGCCTCGGGCAGCAGCCTGAGGGTCGCCCATCCGTAGAGCAGGGCAGGGGCCGCGCACACAAGGGTGGAGACGCGCCACATCGGCACTGCCACGCCAAGCGTCCTGACCAGCAGGACCTGCTTGGCGATCGCCATCACCAGCATGGCGGCAAGGAGGCCGGCGGCAGCACCCGCGCCGCCCCACGCCGGCACCAGCGCGATCGCGACGCCCGCCTCGACCGCAAGGCCCGCCATGCTGATGAGGAGGTTCAGGTGGCGCCGGGTGTAGATGAGGGCGGATTCGGCGATCGAGGCCTGGCTTGCGGCAAGCTCGGCGAGCAGCAGCAGGAGGAGGACGATTCCGCCAAACGCGAACTCGGGGCCGAACAGGCCCATTGTGCCCCTTGCGGCCACGCCGATCATGATGACGACACAGAGCTGGATGGTGATGACCCAGAAGCCGACCTGGGCAAGATGGCCGGCCGCCTCGGCGTGGCGGCCTGCGGCGAGCGCCCGCGACAGGAGCGGCATGAGGATCGGGTCGAAGCTGGTCCGCAGACGGCCGGCGAGCGAGGCGACCTGCTGGGCGACATAGTAGATCCCCACCGCCTCGGCCGGCGCGAAGCGGCCGAGAATGAAGAGGTCGATCCGGCGCGAGGTCCAGTCGATGACGTCCGCGCCGGCAACGGGCAGGTTTTCGCGGGCCATGGTGCGAATCCGCGTGAGGCTCGGCCGCCAGCCACGGGGGATGCCGAACTGGCGGAAGGCAGGAGCCGAGGCCACGGCCGAGGCGGCGACGAGCGCCAGCACATAGGCCGCGAGCAGCCCGGCGGGTTTGAGCGGCGTGAACCAGAGGCCGATCGCGGCCAGCGAGAGCACCCAGGGTTCGACCAGCGAGCGCGACATGACCTGCACGTCGATCCGCTTGTGGAAGGCGAGCCCCGACAGCAGCAGGTCGAGAACGGCGATCAGGAGCACGAGCAGCGCGAGGAACCGCTCCCCCTCGAACCTGAGGCCGGTCGGGAACAGGAGCGTCGGGAACAGGAACAGCGCGCCGCCGATGAGCGTGCCGACACCGAGGACGAGGAGCATCGCGTCGGCCAGCACATGGGTCTCGGGCTGGCGGCCCCGGGCAAGCGCCAGCGCGAGCCCGCGCTTGAGGCCGACAAGGGCGAGCGCTGCGGCAAACTCGACCGTGATTGTCGCATAGGCGAAGCGGCCGAGCTCCTCGGCGCCGTAGAGCCGGCCGCCGATCACGAGAAACGGGATGCGCGCGATGAGGCGCATGACGTAGCCGAACACATTCTGCCGGCCGCCGCTCGCCAGTTCCGCGCTGGACATGGCGCCGCTATGGGGACGCCGGGCGCGGATGGAAAGCCGGCCGAAGGGCGGCGCGCTTCCCTTCCCGCGAGCGATGCGGCAGGGGTGCAACATGCGGGTTGCGAACCGCCATCTTCTGGCCTGGTGCGGCCCGTGCCTCCCGCTCGCCGCGCTCGGCCTCCCGCTCGTCGTCTATCTGCCGCCGCATTATTCGGGCACGCTCGGGCTGTCGATCGGCACCGTCGGGTTCCTGTTCGCGCTGGTGCGCCTCATCGACATCCCGCTCGACCCGCTGCTCGGCAGCCTGATGGACCGGACCCGCAGCCGCTTCGGCCAGTTCCGCCCCTGGCTGCTGGCAGGCGCTGGCGTGCTCGCCATCGGGGTCTGGCTCCTCTTCATGGCCCGGCCCGGGGTCAGTGCCCCGCTTGCCTTCGCCTTCCTGTTCACCCTCTACCTCGGCTACTCGATGGTCGGTCTTGCCCAGACCAGCTGGGGCTCACGCCTCTCGCCCGACTATGCCGAACGCGCCCGCATCTTCGGCTGGTGGACTGCGATGAACGTCGCCGGCACGATCCTCGTGCTCACCATCCCGCCGCTGGTGCTGAAGCTGGGCGATGCCGCGCCGGGGGCGGGCATCCACGCCATGGGCTGGTTCATCATCGCGCTCCTCCTGCCCGCCGCGCTTGTCGCCGGCCGCGTCGTGCCCGAGGGAGAAGCGCCCGGCCCGCCCCACGACCTCTCGTTCGCTGCCGCGGCGCGGGTCCTCGCCGACCGGCGGATGCTGCTTCTTCTGGGAATCGACCTTCTGGCCTCGGCGGTCCCGGCCATCACCGGGGCGCTCTTCATCTTCTTCTTCACCCAAGCCAAGGGCTACAGCCAGGCCGACACCTCGGTCCTGCTGCTGTTCTACTTCGTCGCCGGCCTCGTCGCCGCGCCGCTCTGGATCCGGCTCGCCACCCGCATCGGCAAGCACCGCGCGGTCGCGGCGGCGATCGGCTGGAAGGGCGCCGTGCAGCTCCTCATCCTGCTGATTCCCGAAGCCAATCTGCTGCTGGCCGGCCTCGGCATGGCCATCGCCGGCATTCCCTTTGCCGCGCCCATCTTCCTCGTGCGCGCGATGCTCGCCGACCTGCTCGACGCCCAGCGGCTCGACCGGCGCGAGGCCGCCGAGCCCGACCGCGACACGACCGGCCTCGCCTACGCCCTCCTCAACGCGACTGCCAAGCTCGGCTACGCACTCCCCGTCGGGCTGCTCTACCCGCTGCTCGGTGCATTCGGCTTCGACCCCGCGCCGGGCGCGGCCAACGAAGGCCGCGCCATCACCGGCCTCACCCTGCTCTTCATCAGCCCGCCCCTGCTGTTCGGGCTCGTCGCGGCGTGGCTCGCCTGGCGCTGGCCGATCACGGCATCCGCCCACGCCGAAATCCGCCAGCGGCTCGACGCCTCAGCCTAGCCCGCGGGACACCACATCGACCAGGTCGCGCGAGAGCCCGGGCGCAGCCGCGATCCGCTCGAGTTCCGCCCGCATTGCAGAGGCGAGCGGCGGCACCATCCGCTTCCACCGGGTCAGCGCCTGGGCGACCCGGCTCGCGACCGCAGGGTTGATGGCATCGAGCGCCAGCGTCTGGTCGGCAATGAAGCGGTAGCCTTCGGCGCAGTTGAACCGGGCCTGGTTGGCCGTGAAGCCGAGCAGCAGCGCGCGGGCCCGGTTCGGGTTGCGAAGATCGAAGGCCGGATCCTCGGCGAGCGCCTTCACCACCGCCAGCGTGTCGGCCCGGCCCGAGCCGGCCTGAACCGCAAACCACTTGTCGAGCAGCGTCGGGTCGGCGCCGTGCCGTGCGCGGAACAGCTTCAGCGCCTCCAGCCGCTCGACCGCGTTCGACGAGGCCAGCGGGGTGAGCGCCGCCATGCGGTCGGTCATCGACTGGCTGTCGGCGAACATGAGGAAGGCGGCTGCGGTCGCCTCGTGCGAATCGGTTGCCATCAGC
>CALLWN010000163.1 GCA_938016505.1 uncultured Sphingomonadaceae bacterium | reverse complement strand
GCCGGCAGTGTGCGTGATGTCACCACGCCGTTCGACCCCGAGTTCGTCAACGCCTACGAGGTCGGCGCCAAGGCCGATCTCCTTGCCGGGCGGCTGCGCCTCAACGGCGCCCTGTTCTGGAACGACTACACCGACAAGCAGGAGGAAGCGATCGAGCCGGCCCCGCCGCCTGCACTCACCTCGACAACGGTGCGAAACGCGGCTGCGGCGCGCCTGCGCGGGTTCGAGCTCGAGGCAAGCGCGGTCCCGCGCGACTGGTTCCGCCTCGATGCCTCTCTCGGCTATCTCGATGCCAGCTACCGGAGCTTCCCGACCTTCGTCTCGAGCGGCCAGTTCGTCTCGGTTCCGCCCCAACCGGCCGGCACGCTGATCGCCGCAGACTTCACGCCGAACCGCCTGCGCCGGGCGCCAGAATGGACCGCGTCGCTCTCCCCCACCTTCTTCTGGTCCCTCGGCAAGGCCGACCTCTCGGTCAACGGCCTCATCCGCCACACCAGCGCCCAGGTGACGGAGATCCTGAACAGCCAGCGCGGCATCATCCCCTCGCTCTGGCTCTACGATGCCGCAGTCACGCTCGCCTTCGGCGGGCCAGACAACAGCCGCTACCGGATCATCGGCTTCGGCCGGAACCTCTCCGACCAGCGCCCGATCGCCTCCTTCACCAACGCGCCAGTCGATTTCTCGACCATCGCGGTGGGCCGCACCTGGGGCGTCGAGCTGACGCTGGACTTCTGAGGGTGACCCTGCGGCCGCTCCTTCTTGCCGCAGCGCTCGCCTGGCCTGCTGCGGCCACGCCGCGCCCGCCCGACATTCTGGTCATTGTGGCCGACGATCTCGCGCTTTCGGATCTCGGCGCCTTCGGCGGCGAGATCGCCACTCCCAATCTCGATGCACTGGCGGCCGAGGGCCTGCGCTTTGCCGATTTTCACGTCTCCCCCGCCTGCGCGCCGACCCGCGCCATGCTGCTCACCGGCACCGATCATCACCGGGTTGGCGTTGCCACCATGGTCGAGGTGGCGGCTCCCAACCAGCGTGGCCAGCCAGGCTATGACGGTTTCCTGTCACCGCGCGCCGTCACCCTTGGGGAGATTTTCGCGCGGGCTGGCTACCACACCATCTATTCCGGCAAGTGGCACCTCGGCTTCCAGCCTCACGCCGACCCCCATGCGCGGGGTTTTGCCGACTCGCTCGCGCTGCTTCATGGCGCGCACGACCATTTTGGCGGCGGCTATTCGCCCGATTCGCGCTTCGGCAATTCGGTCAGCAGGAACGGCCAGATACTCGCCGAGCTCCCGGCCGACTTCTACTCCTCGACCGCCTTTGCCGACCACATGATCGGTGCAATCGCTGCCGTTCCGGTGGAGCAGCCGTTTCTCGGCATTCTCTCGTTCAGCGCGCCGCACTGGCCGGTGCAGGCGCCCGCTGCGGACATTGCCCGCCAGCGCGGCCGCTACGATGCCGGCTGGGCGTCGCTGGCCGAAGCGCGCCTCGCGCGGCAGAAGTCGCTGGGGCTGGCGCCGGCGCACGCCGCCGTCCCGCCGCCGGCGCGGACCAGCCGTGGCTGGGCATCGCTCCCGCCAGGGGAACGCGCCCGCGAGGTCAAACTGATGGAAGTCTACGCGGCGATGGTCGAGCGAATGGACCTGGAACTTGGCCGCGTCCTCGCCGAATTGAAACGCCAGGGCCGGGACGAGAACATTCTCATCCTCTTCCTGTCCGACAACGGCCCCGAAAGCCTCGACTTCCGCACCACAAACCTGACCCCGCTCACCGACCGCTGGAAGGCCGCACGCAACGCGCTCAACGAGATCGGCGGGCCCGGCAGCTTCGAGGCCTACGGCCCAGGCTGGGCCGAGGGCTCGGCCGCGCCCGGGCGCATGTTCAAGGCCTGGGCAACCGAGGGCGGCACCCGCGCACCGCTGATCCTCCGCCCCCCGCGCGGCGCGGCATCGGCGATGCCCGGAGCTGTCGTCTCCGGGTTCGCCCATGTGATGGACATCGTCCCCACCCTGATGGACTATGCCGGCATCGCCGACCACGGTCCGCGCTTCGCCGGCCGCGCCGTCGAGCCGATCCGCGGCCGGACCCTGCGTGCCATGATCGAGGGCCGCGCCGACCGCTCCCGGCCCGAGGGGGTCATGGTTGCCGGCGAGCTGTTCGGGCAGCGCAGCGTCTTCGACGGCCGCTGGAAGGCGCTCGACACGGGCGACGGCTGGCGGCTGTTCGACCTTGTCGCCGACCCGTCGGAGCAGCTCGACCTCGCCACGCGCGAGCCCGACCGCCTGCTCCGCATGACAGCCTACTGGGAGGCCTGGGCGCGCGAGGTGCAGCTCGTGATGCCGGTCAATCCGCCCTATCGGCCCTGAGGGGAGGCTTCGCCCTCGTCCTCCTCGGGCGGCCCCGGGATGACGTGCCGTTCCTCGAGCCAGTCGAGGAGATCGCGATCGCGGCAGCCAGCCGAGCAGAACGGCGCGTGCGCTGCGACCGCCGGCTTGCGGCAGCGCGGACAGCGGGGCTCAGCCGGGAGCGACATGGCCGTCTCCTGCGGCCGCGTCGGCAACGAGGTCAACCGCCCGCCCAAGGCCCCGTGCCACGCCCTCGACGAGGGCAGGATGGTTGCGCAGCAGCCTGACGATTGCTGGTCGCGCCACCAGCCGCAGCGGCCCTGGCCGGGTGTCGCGGGCAGCGGCCGCGAGCAGTGCCACCGCCGCGGTCTGGTCGCGTTCGAACATGGCCCGATCGATGATCGAGGGCCGCGGGCGGGGGCGCA
>CALLWN010000162.1 GCA_938016505.1 uncultured Sphingomonadaceae bacterium | reverse complement strand
GCGCCTATGAGACTCTCCAGCCTCAGGGCGCCCACACAAGTCACCTGCGCACACTGTCAAAGAACGCCCCTCGCGGAACCGATCGCTCCAAGCCCGAAGGCCGAGGGAGCCGCGTACTGTAGCGCAAGTTCCGAGACAGTCAACACCCTGTGCGCAGCATCGGTGATTCGCTCAGCGAACGCTAAGCTTGGAGGATGGAGGCGCGTGCAAACGTTGGCTTCGTTGGCCTCGGCGCCATGGGGGAACCCATGGCGCGCCATCTGCACAGGGTCGGACGATTGGCCGCCATTGCCAACCGCACGGTTGCGCGCGCGCAGGCGCTGGCGGACGAACTCGGGACTGCGTGGGCTCCCGACCTGGCTGCGCTCGCGGAGCGCTGCGAGATCGTCGTGAGCTGTGTGACGGCGGACGCGGACGTCCTCTCGATCGCCAACGCGTTGCGCGCGACCGGGCGTCGCGGCCTGCTGCTGATCGACACCTCGACGATCGCATCGTCTAGTGCACGCGAGGCTGCGCGCGTGCTTGGCGAGTGTGGGGCAGCATTCGTCGACGCGCCGGTCTCCGGCGGGGTGGAAGGTGCGCGCCATGGCCGCCTGTCGGTCATGGTCGGCGGTGCCGATGCCGACGTGGCGCGGGCAGCGCCCGTGCTCGAGGCGTTCGCGGCGCGGATCACGCACATGGGTCCGGTGGGTGCCGGGCAGGACACCAAGGCGGTGAACCAGGTGCTGGTGGCGGGGATCGCCGAGGCCGTCTGCGAGGGCCTTGCGCTTGGCAAGGCGCTTGGGCTCGACCGGGATCGCCTGCTAGCCGTGCTCACCGGCGGCGCCGCGAATTCCTGGTTCCTCGAAAAGCGCGGCGCGACGATGTGGGATGGGTCGTTCGCGGTCGGCTTCAAGCAGTCGCTGCTGTTGAAAGATCTCCGAATCGTGCGGGAGCTCGAAGCGGCTGCCGGCACCGGTCACTCCGTGGTCGATCAGGCGCTCGAACACTACGCGGCACTGGTCGATTCCGGCCACGGCGATGACGACATCTCGGGCTTGATCCGTTTGAAGCATCCCCGCTGAGCATCAGCAGGGTGCGCAGGCTCGGGGTTGGCGTCGCGCCTGGCAGACAGGCATGCCCGCTAGCGCCACGACGGGCTTGATGTGAGAACGCCCTCACGACCGATCCGCCATACGCGTTGCATAATCAAGCGCGTCTACATCCGATCGCCTCTGCCGTGGAGCGCCGATGCCACGTCTCGCCCTCTTCCTCTTGCTGCTCGCAGGCACCGCCGCCGCGCAGACCATTCCCGCCGACCTCCAACTGACCTCGATGGGGTTCAGCGGTCTGAACCAGCCACTGGCGATCCGACACGCGGGCGACGGGAGCAACCGACTTTTCATCGTCGAGAAGGGCGGCACCATCAAGGTCGTGGTCGGTGGTGTCCTGCAGGCCACGCCCTTCCTGACCATTCCGGTTACGACCACTAGCGAGTCGGGCCTGTTAGGCCTTGCCTTCCACCCGAACTTCGCCAGCAACGGGCGTTTCTATGTGGCGTATACCCGGCCAAGCGGGTGGCCCGGCGGCTTCCTCGGCGCCACGGCTGACCAGGCCATCGCCGAGTTCCGGGTCTCCACGACCAACCCGAACATTGCCGATACGACGACCCGCCGCGAGATCATCGCGTTGCCGGACCTGGCTTCGAACCACAACGGCGGGGACATCCACTTCGGCCCGGACGGATTTCTGTACTGGGCGATGGGAGATGGCGGGCCCCAGAACGACCCCAATCAGTTCGCCCAGCGACTCGACCGGCTCACGGTCAGCGGCCGCGAGTACTACCTGCTCGGCAAGATCCTGCGCATCGACGTGGATAACACCACGCCCAACCCACCGAGCAACCAGTGTGCCGCCCGCGGCGAAGCGGCGAACTACGCGGTGCCGGCGACGAATCCGTTCGTGAACGATCCGAATGCGTGTTCGGAGATCTGGCACTACGGGCTGCGCAATCCGTGGCGCTTCAGCTTCGACCGACAGACCGGCCGGATGTGGATCGGCGACGTCGGTCAGAATTCCTTCGAGGAGATCAGCCGCATCGAAGCGGGTGTCGGCGGCGTCAACCTGGGCTGGCGCTGCAAGGAAGGCTTCAATGTCAACAGCACGACTGGTCTTTGCACCGGGATCACCGGCCTGACCGATCCGGTCGCCGACTACGGCCGCACCATCGGCCAGTCGATCACCGGCGGCTTCATGTATCGCGGCCCGATCGTCCCGCTGCGCGGCATTTACGTCTACGCCGATTACCTCTCGCAGCGCATCTTCATGCACCGGCCCGGCGACGACGGTACTCGCGCGCCCTTCGAATGGGCGCGGAATGCGAACGGCAGTTGGGTCAGCTTTGGTGAGGACGAGACCGGGAACCTGTACATCGTCGACATCGGCGGTGGCCAGATCCGTCGCTTCGATTCGCCATCGTCCCCGAGCGACGTGCTGCTGGCCGACGGCTTCGAGGGCTGAGCGCGCCGAGGCAACCTGGCCCGCAGGTCCATCGGTCGTCGCACCGCGAGGGCCAGCCTGGTCGATTCAGAGGCAAGGCATCGCAGGCGCGAGTCGCTGATGCGCCATGCGACCGCGGTGACGACCGCGCCGACACCCGGGAAACCCAACCCGACCCGAGATCCTGCGGCGGCATTCTCTGCTCGGGCAGGATGCCCGACGTTCTGGGCGCGCGCCGCTCGGTGCAGGCCGCGAGCACCCCCGGCCGGGGCGCAGCTCGTGCCCGTCGGCCGCAAGCCCTGGCCGACGGAGCCCCATAGGGCGCCGACGACCGTGCTCAGCCGCCGTCCGAACGGACGATCATCGCTTTGATACCGTTCGCCTCGAGCGTCGCCCGAGCCGATTCCACGGCGCGCGCATCCGGATAGGGGCCGGTACGGACGCGGAACCAGTCCACACCATTGACGTTGACCGGTACCACCTGCGCGCGCAGGCCGAG
>CALLWN010000161.1 GCA_938016505.1 uncultured Sphingomonadaceae bacterium | reverse complement strand
TGCCGCCATTCTTGGCAAAGGCGGTGCGCACGTCGGTCGCCGTGCGGTTCCGGTTGTCGGTCAGCGCCTCGACGATCAGCGCCACGCCTCCCGGCCCAAACCCCTCGTAGCGGATCTCCTCATAGGTCTCGGCGTCATTGCCTTCGGCCTTCCTGAGCGCCCGCTCGATATTGTCCTTGGGCATCGACGCCGCCTTGGCAGTCGCGATCACGGCCCGCAGCCGCGGGTTGAACGCCGGGTCGGCATTGCCCTGCTTGGCTGCCGTCGTGATCTCGCGGGCGAGCTTCGAGAACAGGCGCGAGCGCTTCGCATCCTGCGCGCCCTTGCGGTACATGATGTTCTTGAACTTGGAATGACCTGCCATGCCCCGGCTCTAGCCCCGCCCGCCGCCCGTGAAAAGCCGGGCCGCGCGGCAGCCGAAGGGCCCGGTTCCGCCGCCATCGGCTTGCCCGACTGCAGCAGCAGCCCTAGTCTCGCCCCGAGGAGACGGGAGGACAGACGCTGCACCAGGCCCTGCCGCCTGAAGCCGACACGGTCGCGCGCCGGCCGGCCGCAGCCGCGCCCCCCGTGCCGCGCGCGATGCGCATCGCCTACGGCCTCGGCGCCGTCGCCAACGGGGTCAAGGACAATGGCTTCAGCTATTTCCTGCTCCTGTTCTACAGCCAGGTCGTCGGCCTCGACGCCCGCCTGGTCGGCATCGCCATCTTCGCCGCCCTTCTGTTCGACGCCGTCTCCGACCCCGTGGTCGGCGCCTGGTCCGACACCGCCCGTACCCGCTGGGGCCGACGCCATCCCTTCATGTACGCTGCCGCCCTGCCGCTTGCGGTCGGCTTCTTCCTGCTCTGGAACCCGCCGCTCGCCTGGGGGCAGGAGGCGCTGTTCTGGTATCTCCTCCTGCTCGCCGTCGCCATCCGCACCGCAATGACCTTCTTCGAGGTGCCGAGCTCCGCCCTCGCCCCCGAGCTGACGCAGGACTATGACGCGCGCTCGGCGCTGATCGCGCTGCGCCACTATTTCGGCTGGACCGGCGGCAACCTCATGACCGTGCTCGCCTTCGCCGCCATCTTTCCCGCCTTCGCCACGCCCGCGATCGCCGACGGCCGCTTCAACCCGGAGGCCTATCGCGTCTTCGGCCTGGTCGGCGCCGGACTCATCCTCGCCTCCGCCCTCGTCTGCGCGCTCGGCACCCATGCCCGCATCCCCCACCTCATGCCGCCGCCGCCGCGCCGCCCGGCCAGCCTTGCCCGCACCCTGCGTGAAACCCGCGAAACCCTCGGCACCCGCTCCTTCGCAGCCCTGTCCGCCGCCACCATCCTCGGCGCGATCGCAACCGGGCTCGCCGCCAGCCTCGCCTTCTACCTCAACATCTTCTTCTGGCGATTCTCCAGCAGCCAGATCGCCATCCTCACCTTCGGCATCTTCGTCTCGGCGATCCTCGGCGGCGCACTCGCCCCCCGCGTCGGCCGCCGCTTCGGCAAGCGCCGCGGCGCGATCGGCGTCGGCCTCGTCGCCTTCCTCGGCGCCCCGCTCCCCATCGCCCTGCGCCTTGCCGGCATCCTTCCCTCCGCCACCGAGGCGCCCTGGGTCTTCTGGCTCGTCGCCGGCGCGACCGTCATCGATGTCGGCCTCATCATCGCCTTCCAGGTGCTCGCCACCGCAATGATGGCCGACCTCGTCGAGGAGGCCGAGCTTCGCACCGGCCGCCGCTCGGAAGGCACCTTCTTCGCCGCCGTCAGCTTCATCCGCAAGGCCGTCACCGGCATCGGCGTGACCGCAGCCTCGATGGTGCTCGCCGCCGCCGGCCTCGCCGAGGGGCTCGATCCGTCGCAGGTGCCCGAGACCGTCTCGCTCCGGCTCGGCGCCGTCTATGTCCCGGCGGTCCTGTCGCTGTGGCTGGCGATGATCGCGGTCCTCTCCCTCTACCGGCTCGAGCGCGCCGACCATGAGGCCAATCTCGCCGCCCTCGCTGCCCGTCGCACCTTGACTTCTGCCGCCGCCCCCCGCTAAGTCGACATCCCGCCCGAAACCCGATTTCGAGCGTCCGAGGATGCACGCCGGTCAGCGAGACTTCGCCCGCCGGCGCGCTTGGCTTTTGTCCGGGCCCCGCGCCCGCGTTCTGGAGTGCCGCGTGTTCGAGAGCCTGTCCGACCGCCTGAACATGGTGTTCGACAAGCTGCGCGGTCGCGGCGCGCTCTCCGAACTCGAGGTGCGCGGCGCCATGCGCGAGGTCCGCATCGCCCTCCTCGAGGCCGATGTCGCGCTCCCGGTCGTCAAGGCCTTCGTCGACAGGGCGACCGAGCGGGCGATCGGCGCCGAGGTGCTGAAGTCGGTCACGCCGGGCCAGCAGGTCGTCAAGATCGTCAACGATTGTCTGGTCGAAACCCTCGGCGCCGAGGCCGCCGACATCGAGGTCGACGTGACCCCGCCCGCGGTCCTCATGATGGTCGGCCTCCAGGGCTCGGGCAAGACGACGACCACCGCCAAGCTTGCCAAGCATCTGGCCGAGAAGCGCCGCAAGAAGGTCCTCATGGCCTCGCTCGACGTGAACCGGCCGGCCGCCCAGCAGCAGCTGGCCATCCTCGGCGAGCAGGTGAAGGTCGCAACGCTCCCCATCATCCCCGGCCAGCAGCCGACCGACATCGCGCGGCGCGCGCGCGAGGCGGCGAAGCTCCAGGGCTTCGACGTCCTCCTCCTCGACACTGCCGGCCGCCTCCATGTCGACGAGGCCCTGATGGCCGAGATGGAGGCAGTCGCCGCCACCTCCGCCCCGCAGGAGGTGCTCCTCGTCGTCGATGCGCTGACCGGGCAGGACGCAGTCAATGTCGCGGCCAGCTTCAAGGGCCGCGTTCCGCTCACCGGCGTGGTCCTCACCCGCATGGATGGCGATGCCCGCGGCGGCGCTGCGCTCTCGATGCGCGAGGTCACCGGCAAGCCGATCAAGTTCATCGGCACCGGCGAGAAGCTCGACGCGCTCGAGCCCTTCCACCCCGAGCGTGCCGCAGGCCGCATCCTCGGCATGGGCGATGTGGTCAGCCTCGTCGAGCGCGCCGCCGAGACGATCGACGCCGAAGACGCCCAGAAGATGGCCGAGAAGCTGGCCAAGGGCGGCTTCGACATGACCGACCTCCTCGCCCAGTTCCGCCAGATGAAGAAGATGGGCGGGCTCGGGGTGCTCGCCTCGATGCTCCCGGGCCTCGGCAAGGCCCAGGCCGCGATGAAGCAGGCGGGCGTCTCCGACCGGACCATCGGCCACCTCGAGGCGATCATCCTCTCCATGACCCCGAAGGAGCGGGCCAGGCCCGAAATCCTCAACGCCCGGCGCAAGATCCGCATCGCCAAGGGCTCGGGCACCACCGTCCAGGAGGTGAACCGCCTCCTCAAGATGCACGCCGACATGGCAACTGCCATGAAGCGCCTCAGGAAGATGGGCGGCATCAAGGCGCTCGCCGGCATGTTCGGCGGCGGCGCCGATCCTGCCGCAGGCCCGCCACCGGGCCTGCTGCCCCCCGGCGCCCTTCCCCCCGGTCTCGGCGGCCCCGGCGGCCGGCCCGGCCCCCCCGGCAATTTCCGCCTCAAGCGATAGGAGAACCCATGGCCCTTTCCATCCGCCTCGCCCGCGGCGGCGCCAAGAAGCGCCCCGTCTACCGGATCGTCGTCGCCGACAGCCGCAGCCCCCGCGACGGCCGCTTCATCGAGAAGCTCGGCACCTACAACCCGCTGCTGCCGAAGGAATCCGACCAGCGCATCACCCTCGATGCCGAGCGCGCGAAGCAGTGGCTTGAGAAGGGCGCCCAGCCGACCGACCGGGTCGCGCGCTTCCTCGATGCAGCCGGAATCCGCGCCCGGACCCCCAGCCACAACCCGAAGAAGGGCGAACCCGGCGAAAAGGCGAGGGAGCGTGCCGAGGCCCGCGCCGCCAGGGCCGCCGAAGCCGCCGAAGCGGCAGCCGCTGCCGAGGGCGGTGACGCCTGACGCCCCCGTGGTGCTGGCGGCGATCGCCGGCGCCCACGGCGTGCGCGGCGAGGTGCGCCTGAAACTCTACGCGACAGGCCTCGCCAGCCTCGCTGCCCACCGCCAGTTCCAGGCCGGCACCCGCGCCCTGACCCTCGTCGCCCTGCGCGACGGCCCCTCGGGCCCGATCGCCCGCTTCGCCGAAGTCGCCGACCGCACCGCCGCCGAGGCGCTGCGCGGGCTCGAGCTCGCCGTCCCCCGTGCGGCGCTGCCGCCGCTCGGCGAGGGCGAGATCTACTGGACCGACCTCATCGGCCGCGCCGTCGTCACGCCCGAAGGCGCGCCCGCCGGCACGGTCGTCGCCATGGCCAACTATGGCGCAAGCGACCTGCTCGAGGTCGAGCGGCCCGACGCCCGCCGCGTCCTCGTGCCCCTCACCCCCGAGGCCGTCCCCGAGCTCACCGACCCCCTCGTCATCGACCCGGCCTGGCTTGACTCCAAATAGACGCGGCGTATCTCCGCCCGGGCATGGCCAGCGTCCGCTCCACCCGGATCTTTCGTTCGGGCAACGGCGAGGCCGTCCGCCTTCCCGCCGACTGGCCGGTCGAGGTCGGAGATGAAGTGGTGATGCGCCGTGATGGGTCGCGCCACCCGGTCGAGCCTGTCGGCCCGACGATCAGTCTGGCCGGCATTGTCGGCAGCCTGCCCTGGCGCTTCCCCGTGTCGGATGCCGAGCGGGCGCTGTTGGCGCGCGCTCTCCCATGGAGTCCGGCGGCGGATGTTGATGGCGACCAGACCCCGCGATCTTCCTGATGCCAACGTCTGCATCCGGGTGCTGAACGGCACGGCGCCCGGCACCGTCGCTTGGCGCGAGACGCTGACCGAGGGCGATGCCGCAGTCTCAGCGATCAGCTTCGGCGCGTGCATGCGCGGCGACATCCTGAAGCGGGCCGGGCAAGGGGATCGTCCGCCCCTCGAGGCCGTGATGTCCCCGTTCGACCGGGTGCCGGTGGTGGCCTATGACCGCAGCGCGGGCACCCGGACGGCGAAGCTCCCGCTCCGAGAGCGCTGCCGCATCGATCATTTCAGCGCCTCCCACGCGCTGTCACTTGGTGCAACCTTGGTGACAGCTGACTGCGGCGTCCCGAAGCTCGAAGGTCTCGCGATCCACCCGATGGATGCGTTCGAGGCCAGTGCTTGGCCGCAATGACCTGGCTGGCACGGGTCATCACCCTCTACCCCGACATGTTCCCGGGCCCGCTCGGCCACAGTCTCGCCGGCCGCGCGCGCGCCGAAGGCATCTGGTCGCTCGACACCCTCCAGCTGCGCGACTTTGCGACCGACCGCCACCGAAGCGTCGACGACACGCCCGCCGGCGGCGGCCCCGGCATGGTGCTCCGGGTCGATGTCATGGCCCGCGCCGTCGATGCGGCGCGCGCCGGCCAGCCAGGGCTCCCGGTGCTCGCGCCCACCCCGCGCGGGCCCCGCCTCACCCAGGCCCGCGTGCGCCAGCTCGCGGCCGGCCCGGGGGCCATTCTGCTGTGCGGCAGGTTCGAGGGGATGGACGAGCGCATCTTCGCCTGCCGCCCGGTCGAGCCCTTTGCCCTTGCCGACATCATCCTCTCCGGCGGCGAGATCGCAGCGCTCGCCCTCCTCGATGCTTGCGTCCGCCTCCTGCCCGGCGTAATGGGCGCGCCCCAGAGCGGAACCGAGGAAAGCTTCGAACAAGGCCTCCTCGAGCATCAGCACTACACGCGGCCCCTCGACTTCGAGGGACATGGCATTCCGGAGGTGTTGCGCTCCGGAA
>CALLWN010000160.1 GCA_938016505.1 uncultured Sphingomonadaceae bacterium | reverse complement strand
GCGCGAGCCACCCCGCCTCGTCAAACTTCGCCATCAGAACGAGGTGCCCGCCCCAGGCCAGCGTCGGCAGCGCCGCCACCAGAGTCGTGTTCGAATGGAGCGGGGTCGAAAGCAGCGTGACCGCCGTTTCGTCATAGCCGGCCGCTCGCCCGCCGGTGAGGTGCGACCAGCGCATCCCATGCGAATGAACAATCCCCTTGGGCACCCCGGTCGTCCCCGAGGAATAGATGATGTTGAACGGCAGCGCCCGCCACCCCGCCTCGTCGAGCCCGAGGTCGGGCAGCTCGGCCGGCGAATCGCCAAGGAAAGCGTCGAGCGGCTCGAGCGCCACCTGCCGTGCCGCCAGCTCGCCGCCTGCCAGCGCGTCGCGGTTCACCGCGTCGATGAACAGCAGCCGCGCGCCCGAGTCCCCGACCATCACGGCAAGCTGCGCCGGCGTCGCCGAAGGCGGCAGCGGCGCAACCGCAACGCCCGCCATCAGCGCGCCCATGAAGACCGCGACATGGTCGGGCGAAGTGCCGGCGAGCACGGCCACCGCGTCGCCCGGCAGAAGCCCCTCGCGCAGCAGCGCCTGCGCCACCCGGCTGGCGCGCCCGGCCAGCGCGCTCCAGCTCCAGGTCACGTCGCCCACCGTCAGCGCAGGCGCATCCCCCCGCGCCCGGCCGTGCCCGGCCACCATCGCGCCCATCGGCAGGAAGGGGATGTCGCGCCCGCTCATGCAAGAAGCGCCCTGAGCGCCGCGACCAGCGCCAGCGGCTGGTCTGCCATCACATGGTGGTGCGCCTCCGGAATCCCGACGAAGCGCGTGCCGGCAGGCGCCATCGCCCGGATCTTCCCCACAACCCCGGCCTGCACCAGCACCGACTGCTCGCCCCACACATAGTCGAGCGGCGCCTGCGCCCCCGCCAGCCACGCATTCGCGTCCCCGAAGCGGAAATGGTCCCAGAGATAAGGGTCGAACTTCCAGGTCCACCCGCCCTCCACCTCGCTCAGCGAAGTCCGGGCGATGAAGTCGGTGATCCAGAGGTTGGGCGAAGGCTGCACCGGCGCGAAGCGGAACCGCGCCAGCGCCATCTCGAGGTCGGGGTAGACCCGGTGCGGCCGCGCCGGCCCGCGCGGCGGCCGGCGGTCGGCGAGCATCGCAAACGGCGTGTCGATGATGATCGCCCGCGCCACCCGGTCGGCGTGGAAGGCAGCAAGCGCTGCCGCCGGCACCCCGCCAAAACTGTGGCCCGCCACCGCGAAACGCGGCCCCAGCCCGGCCGCGTCGGCCGCCGCGAGCGCCTCGGCAAGGAAGGTCTCGGTCGTGTAGCGCGGCCGGTGCCCGGAATTGCCCATGCCCGACCAGCTGAGCGCCGCGACCCGGAACCCGGCGTCGGCGACAAGGGGCGCAGTGAACCGCCACCAGTCGGCGTTGGCGCCATTGCCGTGCAGCAGCAGCAGCCCCGGCCGGCCTGCCTCGCCCCAGCCCAGCCACTCGACGCTCACCCCGTCCACCTCGACCGTCGCACGTTCGTGCGGCGCTGCAACCGCGGCCTCGAACCAGGCCGGCGCCAGCGGCCGCGCGCCGCCGAGCCCGGCCAGCGGCGCGGTCAGCGCCGGGTCGTCGCTTGCCGCCGCGAACGGCTCGTCGGTCGGGCTCAGCCCGGCCTCGGCCCGCGCGGCCGGCCCGGCATCGTCACGCATAGGGGCGCGGCTGCCACCAGGGGTAGAAGTCCGGCATGTCGGCCGAGACCCGGTCGGGGAAATGGGGGGCGCGCTTCTCGAGAAAGCTCAACACCCCTTCCCTCGCGTCGCCCTGCCGTCCCCGCGCCCAGATCGCCCGGCTGTCCACCCGGTGCGCCTCCATCGGGTGGTCGGCCCCCAGCATCCGCCACAGCATCTGCCGGGTGAGCGCAACCGAGACGGGCGCGGCATTGTCGGCAATCTCGCGGGCCAGCGCCTGCGCCGCCGGCATCAGCGCCTCGGGCGCGACCACGCGCGACACCAGCCGCCCGGCGAGCGCCTCCTCGGCGCCGAAGATCCGCCCGCTCGCGCACCATTCCATCGCCTGGGCAATCCCCACGATCCGCGGCAGGAACCAGGACGAACAGGCCTCGGGCACAATGCCCCGCCGCGCGAACACGAACCCGAACTTCGCCTCCGTCGAGGCGATCCTGATGTCCATCGGCAGCTGCATCGTGACACCCACGCCCACCGCCGCCCCGTTCACCGCCGCGATCACCGGCTTCAGGCTCTCGAAGATCCGCAAGGTCACCCGACCGCCACCGTCGCGCACCGCCTCATGGCCATAGTCGGTGGTCCCGTCCGCCCTCACCGGGTTGCCGGCGCCCTCCCGGGTCGAAAGCCCGTCGTCGCGCGCGGCATAGTCGAAGGTCTTCGCCCCCGCCGAGAGATCGGCCCCCGCACAGAAGGCCCGCCCCGCCATTCACGTTGAGCTTCGCCGGGTCGGCGCCGGTCTCCTTCAGCCAGGCCAGCGGCACGCTCGCAAACGCCTCGTTCACTTCGTAGAGGTCGATGTCATCGATCCGCATCCCGGCCCTCGCCAGCGCCCGCCTGGTCGCGTTGATCGGCGCCTCCAGCATGATGACCGGGTCCTCGCCGATCACCGTCATCTGGTGCACCCGGGCGATCGGCTGCAACCCAAGCTTCTTCAGCCCGGCCGCGTTGGCAATGATGACCCCGCTCGCCCCATCGCAGATCTGCGACGAGGTCGCAGCCGTCAGCCGGCCATCCTCGGCAAGCAGCCTGACCGCC
>CALLWN010000159.1 GCA_938016505.1 uncultured Sphingomonadaceae bacterium | reverse complement strand
CAGCCGCTCGACGCGCTGGCCTTCTGGCCGCCTGCGCTCCAGCCGGAGCTGGTCCGCCTGCTCCCGGCAACACGGCTCGTGCCAATTCGCAATCCGCCGATCCGTGTGACGGCAAGGCCGTGCCGGTCCCGCCCGCCCGGCGAACGCCGCAACCTGCTGGTCGCGGGTCGGCTGGTCCCGCAGAAGAATGTCGCCCTCGCTATCGAGGCCTTCGCCATCGCTGCCGGCACCCGGGATCTCTCCCTCTCGATCGCCGGGGACGGGCCCGAGCGTGCCACCCTCAAGGCCCGCGCCGCCGCGCTCGGGCTCGCAGGGCGGGTGCATTTCCTCGGACATGTGCCAAACCTCGAAGCCCTCCTCGACAGGGCCGATCTGCTGCTTGTGACCTCGCGGTTCGAGGGGACGCCTGCCGTCGTCTACGAGGCGCTTGCAGCCGGCGTGCCAGTCGTGGCGACGCCGTGCGCCCCTGTGCTCGGCCAGCTGCTCGACCACAAAGGCCGCGGCCGCATCGTGCAGGGCGATGGCGCACCGGAACTGGCGCAGGCGATTCTGGCCCAGCTTGCCGAGCCTCTCGGCGTGGGAGACATGACCGCCGAGCTGGCACCCCACGCCCCTGCGGCAATCGCCACGCGCTACACCGATCTGTTCACAGAGCTCCTTGCCGCGCCCGGTGGCAGTCCCCGCCACCCCCACGCCCGACCCGCCGCGCGCTGAGCGCCGGCCGCAGTCCGCGCCCTGCACCCCGGCCCCAGACCGCCCGGGAAGCGCACGGGCGTCAGCGTCGGGTTACAGCCGCTCCGAAAGCCGGATTGCAGCCCGGCACCCGGCCCGGATCACGGCCGCGAGCACCGGGTAGAGCGGCACCTCCTCGGCGCCATGGGCGACCGCCTCGTCGCGGTGCGCCACCTCGTCGGCCTGAAACTCGGCGATCAGCGCCTCGAGCTCAGGGTCCGCGCCGGCGAGCTGGTCGCGCTGTTCCTGGTAGTGGCGGTCGATCTCGGTCTCGACGGCGGCAGTCACTGCCATCGCCGCCTTCGGCCCAACGAGCGCCGAGGCAACACCCAGCGCATAGCCGGCAACATGCCACAGCGGATGCAGAAGGGTGGGGCGCACGCCCCGGCGCGTCACCAGCGAATCGAACGCCGCAAGGTGCCGCTCCTCCTGGTTCGCCATCCGCGCGATCTCGCCCGAGACGGCGGCCCGATCGCCCATCACGGCAAGCTGGCCGGCATAGATGCGCGCCGCGCCATATTCCCCTGCATGGTCCACCCGGATCATCCGTGTCACATCCACGTCCGTCTCCACATCATGGCTGCCGCGGCCAGGGCCGAGAGCGAAATCACCAGGTTCCACCCTGCCATGGAAAGTCCGAGCAGGGACCATGGGATCTGGTCGCACCTGACGACGGGGGCCGCAATCAGGCTGCCGAGCAGATCATCGCCAGGCCTGACCGGCATGGCGCAGCCCGGCCCCTCCCACCAGCGCTGCTCCACCCCGGCATGAAACAGGGCAAGCCCGGCCGAGGTCGCCATGGCCCCGAGCGGCAGCAGCAGAAGGCGCGGCGCGGCGAGTGCAAGCGCCGCACAGCCGATGACGGCCAGATGCGCCCAGCGCTGCCAATGGCACATCTGGCAGGGCGCGAGCCCACCGATGAACTGGAAGGCCAGCGCGCCCAGAATCAGACCGCCAGAGACGCCGAGAAGGAGCCAGGCCGGCCGGCGCGCCGCCGTCACGATGCCTCAGTTGCCCGCGCCGTCGATCGACGCGTACTGGACCCCGCCCCCAAGCCGGCCGATGATCCGGACCGCATAGTCGAGCTGGAAGTCGGTGATGCCCTTCGCCTTCAGCTCGTCGGCACTGAAGGCAAAGCGCGGATCGGTCTTGCCATCGTCCTCGACCAGCTTGTCGTCGGCAGTCCGCTCGGCAACCAGATGGTTGCGCAGGTCGGCCTCGCGCACGCGGGGCCGCTCCAGCCTTTGCGGGTCGGAAAGCTGCGGCACGACGATGTCAGGGTCGATCCCCTGTTCCTGCACCGACCGCCCGGAGGGCGTGTAGTAGCGCGCGGTCGTCAGCCTGAGGCCGGTGTCGGCCGAGAGCGGGATGAGGGTCTGCACCGACCCCTTGCCGAATGTGCGCTGGCCGACGATGAGCGCCCGTCGGCTGTCCTGGAGCGCGCCGGCCACGATCTCGGCCGCCGAGGCCGAGCCTTCGTCCACCAGCACGACCAGCGGCCGGCCTCCGGTCAGATCGGGCGTGCGGGCATAGTAGCGCTCGATCGTGTCGCGGGTCCGGCCCCGCTGCGAGACGATCTCGCCGCGGGTCAGGAAGGCGTCGGTCACTTCGATCGCCTGGTCAAGCAGGCCGCCCGGGTTCGACCTGAGGTCGATCACATAGCCCTTGAGCTGGGGGCCGATCTGGCGCTCGAGCGAGGTGATGGCAAGCCGCACCGCGTCGCCCGTCTGGCGATTGAAGGACGAGATGCGGATGAGCCCCACATTGCCCCGCGCCTCCCAGCGGACCGGCTGGATCTTCACGACCTCGCGCTTCAGGGTGAACTCCAGCGGCTTGGCCACCCCCGGGCGGACGATGGTGAGCCTGATCGACGTGCCCGGACGGCCCCGCATCCGGTCCACCGCTTCATCGATGGTCGACCCGAAGATGAGCTCGCCGTCGAGATGGGTGATGAAGTCGCCGGCGCGGATCCCGGCGCGGGCCGCCGGCGTGTCGTCGGTCGGGGCGACCACCTTGACCGCGCCGTCCTCGGTGGTGACGGTCAGTCCGAGCCCGCCATATTCACCATCCGTCTGCGACCGCATCTGGGCGCTGTCGCGCGCGGTCAGATAGGAGGAATGGGGGTCGAGGCTCGCGAGCATGCCGTCGATCGCGCCCTTCAGAAGCGTCTCGTCATCGACCTGCTCGACCTAATTCTCGCGCACCCGCAGGAACACCTCGATGAACGCGTCGAGCTGGCGGTAGGTCTCGTTCTGCCGCGCCGCCGAGACTGCGGAGCCGATCGGCATGCCGACGGCGATGGCAACGGTTGCAGCAACAAGGGCGGTCGGCAGGCGCTTCGTCATCTGGTCATCCGGTGTCGAGGCTGGGGGCCAAGCGCTTGAATGCTAGCACAGTCCTCGGCCCATGGAAGTCCTGCGGCCACAGCGCGCCGGCACGCCGCGGTCGGCGCGCGGCCGCGGTCAGCCCCGGTGATAGGGATGCCCGTCGAGAATCGTGAAGGCCCGGTAGATCTGCTCGGCAAGCATCGCCCGCACAAGGAGATGCGGCCAGGTCGCGGCACCGAAGGCGAGGCAAAGCTCGGCCCTGCCCAGCACCTCGGCGCTGTGGCCATCGGCGTCGCCGATGATGAACAGGATCTCCCGCCGGCCCGCCTCGCGCCAGCCGGCAAACCGCGCCGCAAGCGCCTGCGAGGAAAGGTTCACACCCGTCTCGTCGAGCACAACGGTCACGTCGGCCCGGGTTGGCAGCTTCCGCGCCCTGCCGGTCTCGACGATCCGCGCCGGCACGGCCAGCCGGGCCAGGTAGCGCTCCGCAATCGCCTGCTCCTCGCTCCCCGCGCCCCTGCCGCCGGCGAGAATGGTGATCCGCAAGCCTCAGCCGCCACCAGCGACTGCCCGCACGGGCGACCCGGCGGCGTCAAACGCCCACATCTTCTCGATCGCGTAGAACTGCCTGACCTCGGGCCGGAAAAGGTGGACGATCACATCACCGGCGTCGAGCAGGACCCAGTCGGCCGCCTGGAGACCCTCCATCCTGACCGGGATCCCGAACTGCTGGCGTATGGCCTCGGCGAGCTTCTCCGCCATCGAGGCCACCTGCCGGGTCGAACGTCCGCTCGCGATGACCATATGGTCCGCGATCGTCGACTTGCCGGCGAGCGGGATCGACACCACGTCGACGGCCTGGTCGGCGTCGAGCGAACGCAGGACCAGCGCGTGCAGCGCCTCGGTCCGGTCGGTTTCGGTCAAGCGCGGTCTTTCGTTGCAGGAGTGGAGGACAGCGCGTCCGCCCAGCCCGGGTCGGCGCGGCGGATCTCGGTTGCCGACCGCGGATCAAGGGCCTGGCCGAGAACGTAAAGAGCTGGCAGCGTCGCGCGTCTCCATCTGGCCGGCGCCTTCCGGCGGAACCGCCGCAGCCAGCCCATCGCCGGGGCGAACTGGCTGCGCCCGGTATAGCCCGCCCGCGCGACCACCACAATCGGCACCGCCCGGGCGATGTCGCGCCACGCCGCCCAGCGGTGGAACTGCAGCAGATTGTCCGCGCCCATGATCCACAGGAAGCGGTCAGCGGCGCGTGGATCGCG
>CALLWN010000158.1 GCA_938016505.1 uncultured Sphingomonadaceae bacterium | reverse complement strand
GCAGGCCGAGGTGCCGCCGCAGATGATGGAGATGGAGGCGGTCGGCGCGATCGCCATCTTGCAGGAGAAGCGCTCCATGACGCCCATGTCCTCGGCGTCTGGGCAGGGGCCGCGCTCGGCGGCGAGCAGCATCGAGGCGGCATCGACCCGCTCGCGGATGTGGCGGAACATCCTGAGGTTCCAGGACTTGGCGAGCGCGCTCTCGAACGGGATGCCGCGGGCCTGGAGGAAGCTGTGGAAGCCCATGACGCCGAGGCCCACCGAGCGCTCGCGCGATGCCGCGTAGCGGGCGCGGGCCATCTCGTCGGGCGCGCGGGCGATGTAATCCGAAAGCACATTGTCGAGGAAGCGCATGACATCCTCGAGGAAGCGCTCGTCGCCATGCCACTGGTCCCAGGTCTCGAGGTTGAGGCTGGAGAGGCAGCACACGGCGGTGCGGTCTTCCCCGCGATGGTCGGGCCCGGTGGGGAGCGTGATCTCGGAGCAGAGGTTGGAGGTGGACACCTTGAGGCCGAGGTCGCGCTGGTGCTTGGGCATGGCGCGGTTCACATGGTCGATGAAGATGATGTAGGGTTCGCCTGTCGCAAGGCGGGTTTCGACCAGCTTCTGGAACAGGGCGCGGGCGTCGACCTCGCCACGCTTCGAGCCATCGCGCGGGGAGACGAGGGCGAAGCGCTCGCCCTTCCTGACCGCTTCCATGAAGGCGTCGGTGACGAGGACGCCGTGGTGGAGGTTGAGCGCCTTCCTGTTGAAGTCACCGGCGGGCTTCCTGATCTCGAGGAACTCCTCGATCTCGGGGTGGGAGATGTCGAGGTAGACGGCGGCCGAGCCGCGGCGGAGCGAGCCCTGGGAGATGGCGAGGGTGAGGCTGTCCATCACGCGGACGAAGGGGATGATGCCGCTGGTCTTGCCGTTGAGGCCGACCGGTTCGCCGATGCCGCGGACCCGGCCCCAATAGGTGCCGATGCCGCCGCCGCGCGCGGCGAGCCAGACATTCTCGTTCCAGGTGCCGACGATGCCCTCGAGGCTGTCGTCGACCGAGTTGAGGTAGCAGGAGATGGGAAGGCCGCGCCCGGTGCCGCCGTTGGAGAGGGCCGGGGTGGCGGGCATGAACCAGAGCCTCGAGATATGGTCGTAGAGGCGCTGGGCGTGGGCGGCGTCGTCGGCGTAGGCGGCAGCGACCCGGGCGAACAGATCCTGGCAGCCCTCGCCTGGGAGGAGGTAGCGGTCTTTCAGGGTCTCCTTGCCGAAGGCGGTGAGGAGCGAATCCCGGTCGGGGTCGGTCTTGACCGGGAAGCGCGGCGCGTAGACCGCGCGGCTGCCGGTTTCGGCGGCGGGTGCTGCGCTGGGCGCGTCTTCGGTGCGTGCGAATTCCATGCCTTCTCCCCTCGTTCCGCGCGGCCCCTGGGCGTGTTGCGGAAACCTTGAACATTAGCAGGGCGGCCCCTGCCCCGCCAGCCCCCCGGCACCCCGATGCCGCAGCGCCAGCCACAAGAGATAGAGGTGACCCTCCATTCCAACAACAAGGGATAGTGCCAAAGCGGTGCGGAACCGCAAGGGCGAAAATGCGCCGTACCGGGTGCGCGGCGCCGTTTCGCAGGGGTGGCGGGCGGGAAGCCTTGGGCCGGCAAGGGGTTCGCCGTCGCAGTTTCGAGGGCGTCGGCGCAACCAGTGCCCGGGGCTGTGGCGAGGTGCGCCGGGCGCCGGCTTCGCTTGGCGATCAGGGCGATTGCGCCGGCTGTTGCGACGGAGACTGCAGAGGGTCGGCGGAGGGGCAGTGCCCTTATGGTGGGCGACGGGACCGCGCGGCCGAGTCGCGGGCCGGTGGTGCTGTGGGGCTTGCCGTTCGCTGGGGGTGCGGCAAAGGGAGGCGGAGACCCTTCAGGCAAAGAGGAGCGCGGGCGATGGCACGGATCAGGGCCGACGATGTGATCGAGAGCGTGCGGGCCGCGTTGCAGCACATCAGCTTCTACCACCCGGCCGACTATATCGAGGCGCTGGGGCGGGCCTATGAGCTTGAGGAAAGCCCGGCGGCGAAGGATGCGATCGCGCAGATCCTCGCCAACTCGCGGATGAGCGCCGAGGGGCACCGGCCGATCTGCCAGGACACCGGCATCGTGGTGTGCTTCGCCAAGGTGGGCATGGGGGTCGGCTGGGAGGGGGGCATGACGCTCCAGCAGATGGTGGATGAGGGGGTGAGGCGGGCCTATCTCGACCCCGACAACCCGCTGCGCGCCTCGGTGATGGCGGACCCGGCGTTCAGCCGGGTGAACACGCGGGACAACACGCCGGCGGTTCTCCATGTCGAGCTGGTGGACGGCGAGGGGCTCGACCTGACGCTGGCGGCCAAGGGCGGGGGTTCTGAGAACAAGGCGAAGTTCGCGATGCTGAACCCGTCGGATTCGATCCCCGACTGGGTGGAGAGGACGGTGCCGACGATGGGGGCGGGCTGGTGCCCGCCGGGGATGCTGGGGATCGGCATCGGCGGCACGCCGGAGAAGGCGCTGGTGCTGGCGAAGGAGGCGCTGATGGCGCCCATCGACATGGCGCAGCTGAAGGCGCGGGGGCCGCAGAGCCGGCTGGAGGAGATGCGGATCGAGATCTTCGACCGGGTGAACGCGCTTGGCATCGGGGCGCAGGGGCTGGGCGGGCTTTCGACCGTGCTCGACGTGAAGATCCTCGACTATCCGACGCATGCGGCGTCGAAGCCGGTGGGGATGATCCCCAACTGCGCGGCGACCCGGCACGCCCATGTGCATCTCGACGGCTCGGGCCCGGCCTATCTGCCGGCGCCGGACCTTTCGCGCTGGCCGAAGGTGGAGTGGGCGCCCTCGCCTGAGGCACGGCGGGTGAACCTCGATGCGCTGACGAAGGACGAGGTGGCGAGCTGGCAGCCGGGCGAGCGGCTGCTGCTGAGTGGCGAGATGCTGACCGGGCGCGATGCCGCGCACAAGCGGATTGCCGACATGCTGGCGCGGGGCGAGCCGCTGCCGGTCTCGTTCAGGGACCGTGTCATCTATTATGTGGGGCCGGTGGACCCGGTGAGGGACGAGGTGGTGGGGCCGGCGGGGCCGACGACGGCGACCCGGATGGACAAGTTCACCAGGATGATGCTGGACCAGGGCCTTCTTGCGATGGTGGGCAAGGCCGAGCGTGGGCCCGAGGCGATCGAGGCGATCAGGGAGGCGGGTGCGGCCTACATGATCGCGGTGGGGGGTGCGGCCTATCTGGTTTCCCGCGCGATCCGCGAGGCGCGGGTTGTCGCGTTCGCGGACATGGGGATGGAGGCGATCTACGCCTTCCGGGTGCAGGACATGCCGGTGACGGTTGCAGTGGATGCGCGCGGGGTGAGCGTGCATGCGAGCGGGCCGGCGGCGTGGCGGGCGAGGGCGGCCGCAGCCAGCGGGCGGCGCTAGCTGCGGACGTGTCGAGGGCCCGGCCGGCGAGCGGGCGGAGGCGGCCGCAGCGAGCGCGGAGCGCTGGCCTGCGGACTCGCCGCAGCCCCGGCCGGCGTGCGGC
>CALLWN010000157.1 GCA_938016505.1 uncultured Sphingomonadaceae bacterium | reverse complement strand
GCTTCAAGACAGCTCACCGGGCCGAGCGAGAAGCGCACCTCGACGCGGCCGCCGCCGGGCGTCGGCAGGCTGCAGCGATACCACCAGCAGCTGCCGCGCCGGTAGAGATTGGGGATCGAACGGGACATGCTCCAACCCTTCTGCCCGCGCGCCCAGTCGCACAGCGATGCGCACAGCCATGCGCACAGCCGAGCCCATCCGGCACGCAAAGCGCCAGCAAAACCAAAGGGCTGGAAGAGAAATGGTCGGGGAAAGAGGATTCGAACCTCCGGCCCCCGCCTCCCGAAGACGGTGCTCTACCAGGCTGAGCTATTCCCCGGACCGAGGAACGCCAATAAGTGGGGGCCGCTGCCGCCGTCAAGCCCGGAGCGCCGCCTCACGCCCCGCACAGCGCCCGAAGTGCTGCAAGCTCCACGATCTTCTCCCGCGGCGCACCCGGCCGTGCTGCCGCCACCTCCGCCCGGTCGATCGCCTCCCAGTCGGCAAAGCTCGAAGGCTTCACCCCGCGACCGGCCAGCAGCGCCAGCAGCCCCGCCCGCCCGGCCCGCCCCGCTGCCGGCGCACCCTCCGCCTTGATCCGCTCCACCACGGCAAAGCCATCCGGCCGGTTGGTGCCAATGGTGCCCGAAGGCCCCCGCTTGGCCCAGCCCACACACCACAGCCCATCGTCGATCCGGCCATCCTGGTTCGCAAACCGGCCGCCCCGCGGATCGAATGCCGCTGCCTCGAGCGGCACCGAGCGGTAGCCGATTGCCGCAATGACGAGCCCGCAGGGAATGATCCGGGTCTCCCCGGTGTCGGTCGCCGTGCCGCCCGCATCCACCCGCGTCAGCGCCACTTCGACGCCCTCAACCCGCTCGGTCCCCAGGATCCTCACTGGGCGGTGGAAGAAATCGAAATGGATCTTCACCGGCTTCGCTGCGTCCGGCCCGGCCACTGCGAACCGCCGCAGCACCTCGACCACGCGCCGATGCCCTGTCTCAAGCGCGGCATCGCCCGCCGGGTCGGGCAGATCCTCGGGCCGCACCACCGGCGTCGCCCGCTCGAGCTCGCCAAGTTCCCCCACTTCCTTGAGCGTGAAGCTCGCCTGGTACGGCCCCCGCCGGCCGAGGATGTGGATGTCTGAGACTGCCGAGCCGGCAAGAGCGGCAAGCGCATGGGCGGCAATGTCGCTGTGTGCCAACTCGTCCACCGTCTTCGCCAGCACCCGGGCACAGTCGATCGCCACATTGCCATTGCCAACCACCGCAACACCCGTGTGGTCGAGCCGCGGGGCCAGCGAAGCGAAATCCGGGTGGCCATTGTACCATCCCACAAAGGCTCCCGAGCCGAACACGCCTGGAAGCTCCTCGCCCGGGATGCCAAGCGCCCGGTCCGCAGGTGCGCCAACTGCAAGCACGACATCGTCATAAAGCCCGCGCAGCTCCGTTAGCGAGACATCCCGCCCCACCTCGACGCTCCCGACAAAACTGACCCGCCTGTCCTTGGCGACCGCCTCGTAGCGCCGAGCCACCGCCTTGATCGATTGGTGATCGGGCGCAACTCCGGCCCGGATGAGACCATAGGGTGTCGGCAGCCGGTCGAGGATGTCGATGGCAACCTCGTCGCCAAACGCCTTCAGCGCTGCCTCGGCGGCATAGAAGCCACTCGGCCCCGAGCCGATGATTGCGATCTGCCGCACCCCGCGTCTCCCTTGTCCGTGTTGGACACGGCTCTAGCGTTCCGGCGGCAGGGGTCAAACCGGGCCACTTCAAACCGGGCCGCTAGAGCCCGGGGACGTTGAAGGTGGCCTCGAGGCAGCGGTCGAGCGTCTCGGATGTGGCCGGTGCAAGCTCGATGAACGCCCGTCGCGCATCCGTGCTGTCGGCCCGGCGCAGCAGCATGCCGCCATCTACCATGGTCTTGATCCACCTCAGCGCCGTCGTCGTCGGAACAGCTGCGGCAATGCACAGCGAGGAGACTGAAACCGGCCGGCCCTCGCGGCGGGCCGCGCCGAGATCGAGCAGGATATCCCAGGCAGGGTCGGCAAACAGGCCAGCCGGGAAGAAGGTTTCGCGCAACCGGCGGGCCTTGATGTGCGCGCGGATTCGACCCGCGCTGACCGGAGGCGGCTGAAGCGCGTCGGTCTCTCGGGCCATCGCGGCGATCGCTGCCGTCATCCTCTCGACCTCGCGCTTGATCGCCTCGAGCCGTGGGTCGATCGACCGGCTGGTGTCAGCAACCCCGAACCCTCCCCTGTCGAGCGTGCGCTGCACCAGTGCCTCGATCTCCGCGAGCGCGCAGTCGGTCGGAAGAAACCCGGCGACCTCGAACTCCATGAGCGCCCCGGCATGGTCGGCGTCCCCCGCATTGACGAAGACAATGAAAGGCACGTCGCGGAGCGCTGGTGATCGAAACAGGGAAAGGTCCGCGGCGTCGAGGTCGGCGGCCCGCACCAGCACGAGATCGGCGCGCGGCGGCACGGAGCCTGTGTCGCTGAGACGGCAGAGACGCGCGCGAAGGCCGAGCGTGTCAGCCTCGGGGACATCCCCCACGAGCATCAGCAGCGGTGTCCCCTTGAGCGGAGATCGATCCGGAGTGGAGGGAAACGGACGGTTCATCGGCTCCTCGCGCAACAGTCTGACGAACCGGCATTTTCCTTGACGCCTGCCAAGCAAGGCCTGGTGTGGGTCGTCATGTACGCCACCGGTCCGGCAGCAGTTCGCAGCACCTCCCTCGCAAGCACTGCTAGGCTGCAGATCCGACCCTGGTGCCGAAGATGCGCGGCTTCTGCAGCAAGGTCAACGGGTAACGGCCCGCGCCGGGACGCGTGTGGAGGAAGAGGGGTATGCGGCAGAACCTCGAGTTTTCGCTTCCGGCCGGGGGTGGCCGACCTGCATCATGCCCCGCTGCAACGCCGCTGTCCCCGTCGGTCGAGGCCGGTGCCATGGTCGAGAGGCTGCTCGTCGGTGACAGCGAACCAATGGCGCAGCTTCGGCAGGCGATCTGGCAGCTTGGCGCCTCTCCAGTCACGGTGCTGGTGACCGGACCTACCGGTGCCGGCAAGGAAAATGTCGCCCGGGCTCTCCATGCGCTATCGTCCCGTGCCGAAGGCCCGTTCGAAGCCGTCAACTGCGGTGCGATCCCGGCCAGTCTCGCCGAAAGCGAACTGTTCGGCGCCGAGGCGGGTGCCTATACCGGGGCGACACGGCTTCGGCGCGGCCGCATCGAAGCAGCGTCGGGCGGAACCCTCTTCCTCGACGAGATCGGTGAACTGCCGCTCGAGATGCAGGTCAAACTG
Organism: uncultured Sphingomonadaceae bacterium; assembly: GCA_938016505.1. GTDB lineage: Bacteria > Pseudomonadota > Alphaproteobacteria > Sphingomonadales > Sphingomonadaceae > Thermaurantiacus. The sequence goes on along the minus strand of CALLWN010000157.1, from coordinate 1,045 downwards.
CTCCGGGTGATCGAAACCCGCGAGGTTGAACGGCTCGGCGGCAGAGGTCCGGTTCCGGTCGACGTTCGGATCATCGCGGCCACGAACCGTGACCTCGAGGCGATGGTCGCGGAAGGCCGGTTCCGGGCCGACCTCTACTGGCGGCTGGCCGTGGTGATGCTTGACGTGCCGCCTCTCGCCGCCCGCACCGGCGACATCGCTCAGCTCATCTCCCATTTTGCCCGCGCAAAAGGGGAAGACATGACGCTCGCGCCGGAAGCGCTCGAGCTGCTCGCCACCCATGACTGGCCGGGCAATGTCCGGGAGCTTCGCAACTTCGTCGAGCGTGCGCTTGCCTTCGGAGAGACGGCGCCAAACCGGGAAACCGTGGCGCGACTGCTCCGCCCCTTGCGCCGGAGCGTGGAATCCTGGCTGCAGGATCCCCTGCCGTCGGCACCGGCGAGAGTGCGGGGCTGCCAAAAGGGCGCACTTCCCCTCGTTGCCGAGGAGAGCTTGCGACCCTTGGTGCTGAAGGCTCTTCTCGCCGAGGCGGAGGCGGCCATCATCCGCCAGGCGCTCGAGGCCAATGGCGGAACCATCGCCCGCTCGGCAAGAATGCTCGGCCTGAAGCGGACGACCCTTGTTGAGAAGATGAGGCGCATGGGTATCTCCAGCCCTGTCGCATCCGCTTCCTGAGCCAGTGAAGCGGCCAGCCTCAGGACTGCGCTGGTCTGCACCAGCCTGCAGGTCTGGTGCGCCTGGTGTCCGCGCCCGCCTGTGCCGCAATCCCGGCCAGCGCCCGAACCCGGCGGTCGCTAGTTCGCCGCCGGCTTCGCGCCATCCTGCTGCATGGCCAGCACATAGCGCGCCGAATCGAGGAAGGGGCGGGGGTTCACGGGCCGGTCATCGATCCGGACCTCGAAGTGGAGGTGGGTACCGGTCGACCGGCCAGTCGAGCCCATCGCGCCGATCCGTTGCCCCATCCGAACCGTCTCGCCCAATTTGACGTCGATGCGGGACATGTGGCCGTAGCGCGTCATGATGCCGTGGCCATGGTCGATGTCGA
>CALLWN010000156.1 GCA_938016505.1 uncultured Sphingomonadaceae bacterium | reverse complement strand
CGATGTCGGCGAACACCGGGATGCCGGCGAAGTGGAGGATCGCGGTTGCAGTCGCCGCCATGGTCCAGGGCGTTGTGATCACCTCGTCCCCAGGCTCGATTCCGATCGCGCCGACTGCGGCAATCAGGCCCGAGGTCCAGCTGTTCACGCCAAGCGCATGGCGCACTCCGAACTTCGCCGCCGCCGCTGCCTCCAGCGCGCGCACCCTGGGCCCGCCCATGAAGCCCGGGCCCGGCGCGCCGAGATAGGCCGAAAGAACGCCCGAGCGCATCACCTCGACCGCGGCGGCAATGTCGTCCTCGCCGATGGTGTTGAACGGGGTGAGCGGCGCGGCGATGACCTTCGGGCCACCGAACAGCGCAAGCTTGGATGTCATGATGGCTTCCGGTCCTCGCATTCTGGCACCGCCGCCGCCCGCACCGCCTCGGCAACCGCCTGCGCTGCCAGCGCATCGTCGCCGGTGCAGGCAAGCGGTGCGCCCTCCAACACTGCCGCCCGCAGATTGACGGCCGCCGCCATCATCGCCTCCTCGTAGCGACCGGGCCGAACCTCGGACTGCCCGAGCGCCCTGTAACCGGGGAAATGGGGGCTGTCCACGACATGCCGCGCGCGCCAGCTGAGCCCGCCATCCTCCATCGCGATCGTGCCCGCCTCGGTCACCAGCGCCAGCTCGAACAGCGCATAGGCCCGCGCGTCCCCGATGGTCACGGCAACCGGCACACCCCCGGCGTCGAGCAGGCACGGCACGCTCGGATCGTCTGGCCAATGGTCCGCCCGCGCCTGCCCCGCCGCCACAAGCCTGACCGGCCCCAGCAGCATGTGAAGCAGGTCGAACAAATGGGTGCCGTTGTTGCGCACACCCTTGGTGTAGCACGCCATTCCTCCCAGAACCCGCCCGAACCGGCCGCTGCGCAGCCCCTCCGCAAGCTCCCGCACATCGGGCGCCCAGCGCCGGGTGTGATTGACGGCAACCGCCACGCCGGCATCCCGCGCCGCCGCCACCAGCCGCCGGCTGTCGGCCAGGTCCGTCGTCAGCGGCTTCTCGGCGAAAATGGCGCGTGGTCGCATCGCCAGCGCGCCCTCGAGATCGGCGGCATGGCACGGCGTCGGCGAGCAGATGGAGATCACATCGAACGGCCCGGCGGCGGCCGCTTCCGCCATGGTCGCGAACCCCCGCTCCACCCCCCAGCGCGCCATGAACGCCCCGCGCCGCTCCCCATCCGGCTCGGCACAGGCGGCCAGCCGGAACCCCCCGGCGTGCAGATAGGCCGGCGCGTGGGTGCGTGGCGGCGCACCGTCAGGCCGGGCGGCATCCAGCCCCCCGGCAATCCCGCCGCAGCCAACAATGAGGACCGCAAGCATTCGGTCTTCAGCGCACCGGCTTCAGGAGATCCCAGGAGAGGGGCGTGCCCTTCGGCACGTCCCGGGCCACCGCCATGCCCACAACCCGCTCGAGCTCGCCTGGCGGCAACCCGAAACCCGGGCGGATCGCCCGCACATTGGCGGGGGTCAGCACATCCCCCGCCTGCATGTCCTCCACCACATAGAGCGAGCGGCGGAACTGGGCCGAGCCCTCCTCGGCGAGCTGGGTTCCGAACCGGACCGTGCCGAGCCCAAGCCAGGCCCGCTCAGTCTCGTCGCGCAGCGTGCGAAACTCGTGCGGCTCGAGCGAGAAGGCCGAGTCGACTCCGCCATCAGTCCGGGCCAGGGTGAAATGCTTTTCGAACACGCAGGCGCCAAGCGCGACTGCAGCAACCGCAACCCCGCACCCCATGGTGTGGTCCGACAAGCCCACTTCCGTCCCGAAGGCCGCGCGCAGCGTTGGGATCGTCCGGATGTTCGAGTTCTCGGGTGTGGCCGGATAGGTGCTCGTGCATTTGAGCAGGATGATCCTGTCATTGCCTTCGCCACGCACGGCCCTCACTGCGGCGTCGATCTCGCCAAGGCTCGCCATCCCGGTCGAGATGATGACCGGCTTGCCCGTCCGCGCCACCTTCCTGATGAGCGGCAGGTCGATGCACTCGAACGAGGCGATCTTGTAGGCGGGCACGTCGAGTGTCTCGAGAAAATCGACGGCGGTCGCATCGAACGGCGTCGAGAAGCAGTGGATCCCGTGGCTCTTCGCCCGCGCGATCAGCGGCGCATGCCAGTCCCACGGCGTGTGGGCTTCGTCATAGAGGTCCCACAGGCTCCGTCCGTGCCACAGGCTTGCCGGGTCGTCGATCACGAAGCCGGGGCGGTCGACATCGATCGTCATCGTCGCGGCAGTGTAGGTCTGCAGCTTGACCGCATCGGCCCCGGCTGCGGCTGCCGCGTCGATGATCGCGAGCGCCCTCTCCAGCGACTGGTTGTGGTTCCCCGACATCTCGGCGATGAGATAGGGCCGCGCCCTCTCACCGATTTCACGGTCGCCAATCCGGATCATTCGTCTGTCCAATCGATTTCGATTTGCGAATAGTTGAGCGAGTCCCGCTTCTCCAGCCATTCGTGCCGGAGAATTGCCATTCGGACAACGTCGTGCACCTCATTGCCTTTGCGGATATGTTGGCGGAGGAGCCCCTCGACCCGGGAACCGAACCGCTCGTGCAGCTTCACCACCCGGTCGTTGAACGCGAGCACCTCGCACCACAGCCGATGGAGCCCCATCGTCAGGAACACATGGTCGCACAGGTTGCACTCAAGAAGCTTTCCCAGCCCCTTGCCCCGTGCCGCAGGAGACGCGAGATAATAGGCCCAGGAGCAGCGCGAGTGGATCCGGTCGATATCGGCGAGGCTGAGGACGCCCACCGGCAATTCCCCATCTGTGAGCTCGATGATCCACACAACCTCACGGCGTGACCTTGAAATCCGTTCGTACCACGCAAGCTGCTCTTCGGGCGTTATGACCGGATCGCTGAACATGTAGCGCGTGACCTCCGGCATCATCCGCCACTGGCGGACCATCTCGAGATCGCGCGTGCCGATGCGTCGAAGTCTGCACGTCACAGCATGTCGCTCCGCCATAGTTCGTAAAGGGCCTCGGCAATCCTGATGCAGCCGCGACCGTCAACCATCGCCGCCGCGCGGCATGTCATTGCCATGCGCCGCTCCGGCGAACCTGCCAGCGACGCCAGTTCGGCTGCCGCAGAGGCGCATGCCGCCTCGCGCGTGCCAAGCCCATCGACCATCGCAAGCGCGCCGATGGCGGCGAGATGGGGCACGCTCTCGCGCTGGTTCTCCGCTGCGATGAAGGCAACCGTCGGAACCCCGATGCACAACCGCTCCCACAGCGCGCCGCCGCCGGCGCCAATCTGGAGGTCGTGCCGCGCGAAGAAATCGGCCAGATTGGGGAGGTCGAGCGCCAGCCTCGTGTCAGCCCGCTGCGCGACCGCTGCTTCAAGGCGGTCGAGATTGGGGTTGGCCCGTGTGGTCACGATCTCGATCGGGCAGTCCAGCCCCGCCGAGGCGACTGCCTCCAGAGCGAGCCCGCTCAGGTCTGCAACGTCGACACCGCCCATGAAGACCCCCACGCTGTGGACCATGGGCCGGAACCGGTAGCGTGGCGCCTTGGCATAGACTGCTGCCAGCATCGCGTAGTTTGGACCAGCGAGAATCGGCGCGCCGCGCAGGTTGACCGACGCATATTTGGCGGCGTGGTCTGGGTGGTAGTTGTGGTCGACGACGAGGTCAGCCGACAGCGGACGGTCGGCAAGGTCATCGATCACAAGAATGCGCCCGCCGCTTCCCTCGCGCACGGCATCGTGCCATCCGGCTTCGAACGCATAGTGATCAATGACAATCCAGTCGGCCCCGAAGTCGGCAATCGCGCCAAGGGTCTCGGCCGCGTCCTGCTGCTGCTCCACGCCGCCCCACCCCGCATGCCCGTGGCTGCCGGCCGGTGCCGGGCCTGCCGGCTCAGGCAGGGGCGGCAAGCCCCAGCACTGATCAGGCAACATCTGTCCCACGTCGAGACCAAGGTTGCGCCAGACGAAACGCACCTCCGCCCCTCTTTCTACGAGGGTTTCAGCGAGGGCTGCCATGCGCCGCACATGTCCAGTGCCGATCTCCTGGCTCGCGTCGGCCCTGACCACGACTTTCATCAATTCTGCAGCTGCCCTACGTCAGCTTTGTGGTGCGCCACAGCGCCTCGGCCCGTTCCCAGTCCTCCGGCGTATCAATGTCGACCACTCGCCATGCCGGAAGCAAGAATGTGAGCCCGCCCACGTGCGGCGACGCGCCCGATCGCCATGTCCTCACATCCGCCCAGTAGAATTGGCCAGCGTCGAAGTAGGCAGGCTCGAGATCCTGGGTGCGCGTTCCAACATGGGAGGGATCGAACGGTTGCGCACGGCCCTCGGGATCCCGTCGCAGCGCCCGCTGGATCGGCGACGCGAAGGCCGCGACCGGAAAGGCGAACCCCGTGCCGCCGGCCGCCGCCAGCTGATCATGGCACGCGACAAGGTCGCTGGGCTTCAACAATGGCACGCATGCGTAGATGCAACATGCAAGATCCTGTTCTGCGAGGCCCAACGCCTCGATCGCATGCCGGATCACGGGAACCGTCGGCGTCAGGTCGTCGGCAAGTGCGGCTGGCCGGGTGAATGGAACCTCCGCGCCCCACGCGAGAGCCACCCCAGCGATCTCTGCGTCGTCGGTCGAAACCACGATCCGGTCGAACAGCCCTGATGCCTGGGCCGCGCCGATCGCATGCGCGATCATCGGCCGGCCGGCGAATGGCCTGACATTCTTCCGCGGGATCCGTTTCGAGCCGCCGCGCGCCGGGATGATCGCGATCCGGCTCGCAGGGCTGCTCATGCTGCCTCCGCGCGCGCCAGCGTCTCGGCGAGCACGTCCACCACCCGGTCCTGCTGGGCGTCGGTCAGCTTCGGGAACAGCGGGATGGTGAGTGCCCGCGCCCCGTAGCGCTCGGCCGCGGGAAAATCCCCGGGCGCAAAGCCCCGTGCCCGCCAGAAGGGTTGGAGATGGATCGGGGCATAGTGGAGGTTGGCACCGATACCGGCGGCTCGCAGCGCATCATAAAGCGCCCGGCGCGAAACCGGCGTGCGCGCCTCGTCCACTTCGATCACATAGATGTGCCAGGCCGAGCGCAACCCCGGGATGCGCGCCGGCAGAAGCAGGGGAAGCCCGGCAAGCAGCCGGTCGTAGCGCGCCGCCTGTCGCTCGCGCGCCGCCTGCATCGCATCCAGCCGCGCCAGCTGCGACCGGCCGAGCGCCGCCTGCACGTCGGTCATGCGGCAGTTCCAGCCCAGCGCCTGCTGCTCATAATGCCAGCCGCCCGGCGCCTCGGCCACGAACTCGGCAGGGTCGCGGGTGATGCCGTGGCTTCTGAGCGCCCGCAGCCGCCGTGCCAGCCCGGCATCGCGCGTCACTGCCATCCCGCCTTCGCCCGTCGTCACCACCTTGACCGCGTGGAAGCTGAACACGGCGATGTCGGCAAGCTCGCTCCCGACCGGCCGGCCATGGCGGTCGGCGCCCGTGGCATGGCTCGCATCCTCGAGGATCCGGAAGCCGTGGCGGTCGGCAAGCGCCCGCAGGGCGGCAAGATCGGCCGGAAGTCCGGCGAAGTCGACGGGGACCACCACGTCGGGAAGCCGGGACGCGCTCTCGAGCTTTGCCTCCAGCGCCTCCACGCTCATGTTCCGCGTGACCGGGTCGATGTCGACAAAGTCGACCTCGGCCCCGCAGTAGAGCCCGCAGTTGGCCGATGCGACGAAACTGTTGGGCACGGTCCACAACAGCCCGCCCGGTCCCAGCCCGAGCGCGAGGCAGGCCAGATGCAGCGCGGCGGTCGCGTTGGTGACTGCGACGGCATGCGGCACGGCATGGCGGGCGGCGAACGTCTCCTCGAACGCCGGCACGGCAGGGCCCTGGGTCAGGAACGCAGACGTCAGCGCCGCCGTCACGGCAGCGACATCGGCGTCGTCGATATCCTGCGTGCTGTAGGGAATGAATCCCATGTCAGTCGATCTCCGCGCCGATCACATGGGTCTGGATGAGCGCGCGCAGTTCCTCGACCGTGAGGAAGTGCGGGTTGGTGCCGCTGTTGTAGGCAAAGCCCGCCGGCACCGGCTTGCCGCCGAAACGGGCTGCATAGTCCTCAAGCGTGACCGGCCCCGCCGCCGGCAGAATGGCATAATAGGGCCCGATGTCCACCGTGTTCAGGCTGTCCGAGACGGTGATCATCTCCTCGTGGATCTTCTCACCCGGCCGGATCCCGACCACCTCCTGCCGGCATTCCGGCCCGATCGCGGCAGCGACATCGGTGATGGTGTAGGAGGGGATCTTGGGCACCAGGATCTCGGCCCCCTGGGCGTGCTCCAGCGCCCAGAGCACCATGTCCACACCTTCCTGGAGCGAGATGTTGAAGCGCGTCATTCGAGGGTCGGTGATGGGGAGCACGCCCGTCGCCCTGCGGGCGATGAAAAAGGGGATGACCGAACCGCGGCTCCCCATCACATTGCCGTAGCGCACCACCGAAAAGCGAATGTCGCGGTTGCCGCGCACATTGTTGGCGGCCACGAACAGCTTGTCCGAGCAGAGCTTGGTCGCGCCATAGAGATTGACCGGCGCCGCCGCCTTGTCGGTCGAAAGTGCGACCACGCGGGACACCCCCATGTCGAGCGCTGCGTCGATCACATTCTGCGCGCCCATCACATTGGTCCGGATGCACTCGAACGGGTTATATTCGGCTGCCGGCACCTGTTTCAGCGCTGCCGCGTGCACCACCAGGTCGATCCCCTCGAACGCGCGCCTGAGCCGATCAGGGTCGCGGACGTCGCCGATGAAGTAGCGGATCGCCGGGTAGGCTGAGAGCGGGAAGCGCTGCGCCATCTCGAACTGCTTGAGTTCGTCGCGCGAATAGACCACCAGCCGGCGCACCCCGGGGTAGCGGTCCAGCACCGTCTTCACGAACGCCTTGCCGAACGACCCGGTGCCGCCGGTGACGAGAATGGACAAGTTGTCGAGCATGGCGTTCCGCGAGCTGCGCCCCCATGGCGCACGGCTAGCGCCTTAATCCCCCGACCCCGCCACCGCAACATCGGGCTCACTGCCGCGGGAGCGCAGCGTCGGCAGGACGAGAAGCGCAACCCCAGCCCACAGCAGCACTGCGGCCAGAACTGCTGTTCCCAGCACAACCAGAGGCTGCGGAGAAGTCGGCCGCTTGCTGACGACCGAGGGCCCGAACGGCTCGGCAGCGTAAGGCGCGCTCGCGCTCGCCATCATTCGCATGTTCTCGTAGCTGGTGAGTGCCTGCGCCAGCGAGAGCCGATACTCTGCAGTCGATGTCTCGGCCAACCTGGCCTCGAGATAGGCGACATAGTCGGTCGAGCGAGCAAGGCTCTTGGCCCGCAGGAAATCGTCGGCGGCCCTCGCCGCCCGTTCGATCAGTGTCCGCGCGAACTCGGGGTCCCTGTGCTCGTAGGAAAGCGTCGTGATGGCCTTCTTGCGGTTCTCGTCGACTGAAAGCCTTCTCTGGAGATGGTCGCGCAGGTCTGCGGAATCAGGCCGTTGCCAGGGCCTGTCCGGAATTCCGAGAAGCGCCTTGACCGGCCTCGCGATTGCCCTGACCGCGGACGGCGGCTCACGCCACCCGCCCGACCTGACATCCCAGTCCGCAGGGAACACCTGTCGCATCAGGGCTTCGTCGCGCGCAAGTTCCCGCGCCACCGCTTCCGACTTCACTGCTTCGGCAAACAGCGCGAACTGCGAGCCTGTGTCGAGTCCGATATCCACCCCCACGATCGAGCCGAGACCGGCAAGCCCCGTGGCAGGGTTTGCGCCCGCA
>CALLWN010000155.1 GCA_938016505.1 uncultured Sphingomonadaceae bacterium | reverse complement strand
CTCCCCGACGGCAGCGGCGACGCCTGCTATTTCGCGGCGGCGAACCGCAACAAGCAGGCGCTCGCCATCGATTTCGCCCACCCCGAAGGTGCGGCCCTCATCCGCGCACTCGCCGGCCATGCCGACATCCTTGTCGAGAATTTCCGCACCGGGACGCTCGCCCGCCACGGGCTCGACCCTGCTGATCTGAGACGGATCAACCCCCGGCTCGTCACCTGCTCCATCACCGGCTTCGGCCAGACCGGCCCGCGCGCGCACGAGGCCGGCTATGATTTCCTGATCCAGGGCATGGGTGGGCTGATGGCGCTGACCGGCGAGCCCGGTGGCGGCCCGTTGCGCGCCGGGATCCCGGTCGCCGACCTTGCGACCGGCCTCTATGCCACCGTCTCGATGCTGGCCGCACTCCACCACGCCCGGGCAACGGGCCAGGGCCAGCATATCGACGCTGGCCTTCTCCAGGCGCAGGTCGCGATCCTCGCCAACCATTGGGCCAACTATCTCAACGCCGGCGTGGTCCCGGGGCGGTCGGGCAACGCCCACGCGACCGTCGTGCCCTATCGCGACTTCCCGGCAGCCGATGGCACCCTCATCATCGCAGTCGGCTCCGACCGGCAGTTCAGGGCACTCGCCGAGGTGCTCGGTCGGCCCGAGCTTGCCGATGATCCGCGCTTCGCCACCAACGCCGGCCGCCAGATCCACCGCGCCGCGCTGGAGGCCGACATCGAGGCAGCCACGGCGCAGCGCAGGCGCACCGACCTTCTTGCCGCACTTGCCGAGGCCGGCGTGCCGGCCGGCCCGATCAACGGCCTGGCCGAAGTGTTCGCCGACCCGCAGGTGGAGGCAACCGGTCTCGTCCAGACCGTCTGCCGCGACGATGGCACCCCGCTGCGGCTGGTCGGCTACCCCCAGAAACTGTCGGTCACGCCTGCCAGCATCCGTACCGCCCCGCCCCGGCTCGGAGCGCATAGCCGCACCGTCCTCGCCGAGGTGCTCGGGCTGGGCGGTTCCGAACTCGACCGGCTCGAGGCCGAAGGCGTGATCGCCTCTGCGCCCTGAGGCTCAGGCGAGTTTCGCCTCGAGCGGGTGGCGGGGGGTGGGCGGCGCCTCGGGGCCGTAGCCGGCCCGGGCGAGCATCTGCACATGGCCGCCGCCGGGCACCAGGAGCGCGTGCAGGCGGGCATGGAGGTCCGCCATTTCCGAATATTCCTCAAGCGCCTGGCTCACCGGGTGCACGGCAATGCCGAGCGAGGTCGCGGCAAGGTTGAGCCGGAGATAGGCCCGGCCAGCCTGAAGCTGGCTTTCGCGGTCGTTGCGGTCGGTCACCAGCCAGACAAACGCCGGGGTGGCGGCATGGCGCTCGCGAAGCTGCCGGGCGCCGGCCCGCGCCATTGTGGAGCCCGGGTCGGCGAGCGCCGCGCGCGACAGGAGGCCCACAGCTGAAGCCGCCTCGGCGGCCGGGCCGAGAAGGGCGATGCCGTCGGGCGAGGCATCGGCCTCGCGGGCGCCGATCCGCATCGCGCGCGCGGTTTCGGCCTGAACGCGCTGCGTGGCCAGCTCGGTGTCGAGCGCGTCCAGCATGATCGCCCGGATCTGCTCGACATAGCGGGGCGTCGTCGTCGCGCGGATCCGCCAAAACTCGCCGTTTGCCGTCAGCCGGCGAAGCTCGCGCCGGTCGACCGGCCGGGCAAGGTCGTATGCCGCCTTGTTCGAGCGGCGCGCCGCCACCTGCGCGAACAACGGATCGGGCGGAATGCCCTCTCGCGGTGTGAACCTGAGCCGGGCGATGGGGCGGGAATCCAGCCTGCCGTCGCGATTCCCCTGGGGCGCGCCCTCGGGGAACGGGGTGATCTCGATTGCCACGCCACGCGCGGCCGCCGCCATCCGGGCCAGCTCGAGGAAACAGCCGAAGCCGATGGTCGTCTGCCGGTCGAACGGGTCGGCCTCCGGGAGGCGCCGGTCGAGATCGCAGAACAGGGTTGCCGCGTCGTCGCCGTCGAGCCGGATCCGCCATGGCTGGAGATTGTGCGGGCTGGGCGCGAGGACGGCGTGGCGGAAGGCATCGAGCCGGACATCCTCGGGCGTCGGGCCGGAAAGATCCCAGGGTGCCGTGGCACGCTCCGGCATGCGGGAGACCCGCCACCACCCGCCCGCGCCGACAAGGGCAAGCCCGCCTGCCGAGAGGATGACCGTTCGCCGCGAGACCGCCATGCCGGGGTGTTAGGCGACGAGGCCCATCCGGGCAACCGCAGTTCAGTCCTCGCAGCGGGTGAGGATGAGCGGAGTCCCCTCCAGCGTGCGCTGCACCGGGCATTTCGCCGCGACGTCGAGCAGCTTCTCGCGCTGGGCATCATCGAGGTCGGGGCCGGTGAGGGTCACGCATTTCTCGAACACATCCTGCCGCGGGCTTGCTGCGCCCGGGCCGCCCTTGCGGTGGCGGATCACCACCTTCACCCGCTCCAGCGGCCAGCCCTGGCGCAGCGCGTACCAGCGCACCGTCATCGCAGTGCAGGCGGTGAGCGCAGCAGTGAGCAGGTCATAGGGGTTGGGCCCGAGGTTGCCGCCGCCCTCGGCGACGGGCTCGTCGGCAAGAATCCGGTGGCCGCGCACCTCGATCTCCGTCGCATAGGCGCTCGCGCCGGTCTCTTCGCCCTCGGCCACGATCTCATGCGCTGTCATACCCGTTCCTCCAATACAGGCGCGCCGCGGTGGCGCGCGAAAAAGCCGTTGACCTCGCGCCGGAGCGGCCGGGCGAGAAGATAGATCCCGATGACATTCGGCACGGCCATCAGGAAGAAGGCGCTGTCGACCAGATCGAGAATCTGACCAGGCTCAAGCAGCGCGCCGAGCGGGAGTGCCGCGCAATAGGCCAGCTTGAAGCCTTGCTCGTGCCAGCGCGAGTGCCGGGTGAGGAACTGGAAGGCCTCGGCCGCGTAGAAGCCGTTGGCAAGCACGGTCGAGTAGGCGAACAGGAACACGACGACGGCAAGGATTGCGGGTGCGCCGGGAATGACGGTTGCAAGTGCTGCAGAAGTCATCGCCACTCCGGTCAGCGGCTCGAGGTAGAGGCCCGTGACGACAAGGGTCAGGCCCGAGAGCGTGCAGATGACGACCGTGTCGATGAAGGGCTCGACGAGCGCGACCATGCCTTCGCTCGCCGGCTCGCGGGTGCGCGCCTGGGCATGGGCCACCACTGCCGTGCCGATCCCCGCTTCCGACGAATAGACCGCCCGGCGCATCCCGATCACGAACACGCCGACCGCACCGCCGGCCACAGCCATCGGCTCGAAGGCCTGGGTGACAATCCTGACGAGTGCAGCTGGAACTGCCCCGGCATTGGCGAAAATGACCGTGAGGCAGGCGGCGACGTAGAGGAGGCACATGGCCGGGACCAGCCGGCCGGTGACCCGCCCGATCCAGCCGATCGACCCCAGCAGAACGGCTGCGACCAGCACGGCAAAGCCCATCCCGAACAGCCCCGGCGCCGAAAAGCCGAACGCACTGGCGGCCTGGACCTCGGCCTGGTTCACCTGGAACAGCGACATGCAGCCCACGATCATGAAGACCGCGTGGAGCCGGGCCAGCCGCCGGCCCGCGCGCGGCAGGCCGATGGAGGCAAGCCCGCGCATGAGCGTGACGGCAGGGCCGCCCACCACCCGGCCATCGACCAGCTCTTCGCGGAACATGAGCCCGAGCGTCACCTCGGCGCATTTGAGGCCCATCGCGAAGACGCCGATGACGACCATCCAGAAGATCGCGCCGGGGCCACCGGTCGCCACCGCGACTGCAACGCCGGCGATGTTGCCGAGCCCGACGGTCGAGGCCAGCGCGGTCGAAAGCGCCTGGAACTGCGAAACGCCCCCCGGAGCTCCCGGGTCCTGCCGCTTGCCGAACAGCGCGCCCCAGCCCAGCGCAAACCCGCGCCACTGGGGCACGCCCAGCCACAGCGTCGTGAAGACCATTGCGGCCGCGAGCCACAGCACGATCAGCTGGACCTCGACCCCGGCCACGGGAACCGCGAAGAACACGAGCGCGGCGAGACCCTCGATTGCGGCGCCGGCGATCTCGAGGGGGGTCATCGCGTCGCACCCTAGGGCGGCCTGCCCGGCTGCGAAAGCGGGGATTGCTGGCGCAACGGCGGCCGAGGCCCTAGCGAGACGGGCCATGCACGCACCCGACTGGATCGAGATCGGCCCGCGCGGCCTGCGCCTCAAGGCGGCCGACGTCTGGATCGACCCTCCCCGGCCAGTCGCGCGCGCGCTCATCACCCACGGCCACGCCGACCATGCCCGCGCCGGCCATGCCGAGGCCTGGGCAACCGCCCAGACGCTCGCCATCATGGCGGCGCGGGGCCAGGCGCCGGTGCAGCCGCATCCGCTGCGGCATGGCGAACGGCATGACTTCGCGGGTGTCACCGTGTCGCTCCACCCGGCCGGCCACATCCTCGGCGCAGCGCAGATCCGGCTCGAAGGACCGGACGGGACCGTCATCGTCGTGACCGGCGACTACAAGCGCGCACCCGACCCGACCTGCGCCGCGTTCGAGCCCGTGCCCTGCGACATCCTCGTGACCGAAGCGACCTTCGCGCTGCCCGTGTTCCGCCACCCGCCGCCAGAGGCCGAAGTCGCCCGCCTGCTCGCGGCTCGCGCCGCCAACCCCGACCGGGCGATCCTCGTGGGGGCCTATGCGCTCGGCAAGGCCCAGCGCCTCGTCGCCCTGATGCGCGCCGCCGGGTATCAGGCCCCCATCTTCCTTCACGGCGCGATGGAACGGCTGATGGCGCTCTACTCTGCCCACGGCGTGGCGCTTGGCGAGCTCTCGAGCGTGTCGGGCCAGCCGAAGGCCCAGCTCGCCGGGGCCATCGTGCTCGCCCCGCCGTCGGCACTTGCCGACCGCTGGTCGCGCCGCCTGCCCGATCCGGTCACCGCCATGGCCTCGGGCTGGATGCGGATCCGCGCCAGGGCCCGCCAGCGCGGCGCGGAACTGCCGCTCATCATCTCCGACCATGCCGACTGGGACGAGCTGACCGCGACAATCATCGAACTCCGCCCGCGCGAGGTCTGGGTGACGCACGGCCGCGACGATGCCCTTGTCCACTGGTGCGAGACCCGCCAGATCCGCGCCCGCGCCCTCCATCTCGTCGGTCGCGACGACGAGGATGACTGAGCCCGGCTGATGCAGCGCTTCGCCGCTCTCCTCGACGCGCTCTCGACTGCACCTGCACGCACCGCGAAGCTGCGCCTCATCGGCGACTATCTGGCCACCACCCCCGACCCGGACCGCGGCCTCGCGCTCGCCGCACTCACCGGCGGGCTCGAGATTCCCGCGGTCAAGCCGGCGGTCATCCGCGCGCTGGTCTAGGAACGGGTAGACCCGGTGCTCTTCCGCCTGTCCTACGACTATGTCGGCGACCTGGCCGAAACCGCGTCGCTGCTTTGGCAAGAAAGCCGGGGCGCTTCATCTCCGACCCTCGCCGAAGCGGTCGGGGCCTTGCGCTCGGCCACGCGCGCCTCGGCCCCGGCAGTCGTTGCCGGCCTGCTCGACCGGCTCGACACCTCGGGCCGGTTCGCGCTCCTCAAGCTTGCAACCGGCGCGCTCCGCGTGGGCGCGGGCGCGCGGCTCGCCCGCGTGGCATTTGCCGAGCGCTTCGGGCTCGACGTCACCGAGGTGGAAGAGCTGTGGCACGGCCTGTCGCCGCCCTATGCCGCGCTGTTCGCCTGGGCGGAGGGGCGCGGGCCCCGGCCAGACCCGGGGGCCGGCGCACTGTTCCGCCCCTTCATGCTGGCCCACCCGCTCGAGGCGCCGGAGGCGATCGATCTCGCCGCGCACGCCTTCGAGTGGAAGTGGGACGGCATCCGCGCCCAGGCGGTGACCGCAGCGGGCGAGCGCCGGCTCTTCTCGCGCGACGGCAATGACATCTCCGCAACCTTCCCCGACCTCGTCGCCGCACTGCCAGCCGCACCGCTCGCGCTCGATGGCGAACTGCTCGTCCGCGGTCCCGACGGCCAGCCGGCAAGCTTCAACGCGCTCCAGCAGCGCCTCAACCGCAAGGCGCCCGACGCGCGCCTGCTGCGCGAGGCCCCCGTGTTCCTGCGCGCCTACGACCTTCTGGCCGAGGATGGCGAAGACCTGCGCCAGCTGCCGTTCCATGCGCGCCGCGCCCGGCTGGAGAGTGCGGTCGCCCGCCTCGACCCGGCACGCTTCGACCTTTCACCGCTCGTCGATCTCGTCGACCACGCCGCGCTCGCCGCCGCCCGCGCCTGCCCGCCTCATCCCAGCATCGAGGGGCTGATGCTGAAGCGGCTGGACAGCCCCTATGTCGCCGGGCGCGTCACCGGCCTCTGGTGGAAGTGGAAGAAGGCGCCGTTCACCATCGACTGCGTGCTGATGTATGCCCAGCGCGGCCACGGCAAACGCTCCAGCTTCTACAGCGATTTCACCTTCGGCGCATGGGGGCGGGATGGCGCGTTGCTGCCGGTGGGCAAGGCCTATTTCGGCTTCACCGACGAAGAACTCAAATGGCTCGACAAATGGGTGCGCGACCACACGGTGGCGCGGTTCGGGCCAGTGCGCGAGGTGGAAAAGGCGCTCGTCATCGAAGTGGCGTTCGAGGGCGTGTCGACCAGCAGCCGCCACAAGTCGGGCCTTGCACTGCGCTTCCCCCGGATCGCGCGCATCCGCGCCGACAAGCCCGCAAACGAGGCCGACACGGTCGAAGCGATCGCAGCACTCATGGCGCGCTGACAGGCCCGGTCGGGCCCGGAACTTTCTGCCCGTGCGCAGGCTGCATGGCTGCCCTCACCTTTTCCGCTCGACTTGTTACAGAACTCAAATCTTCCCGTCATCGATGTTTCAGCTGCGCCGGTTAGCCCGGTGGCTGCAACGCTGCTTGGCGGATGCATTCCTCGGACTGGAGACTTGATGATGACCGACACGTCTTTGCCGGCCACTCCCTCTGCGCCCTCGGAAGATGATCGCGTCCGCGGCCGCCGCGATTTCCTGAAGTTCGGAGCGCTTGCGGCGGGCAGCGGCCTGCTCGCCGCCTGCGACCCTGACAGCCCTTCGGCCACGCCCGTTGCCAATCTTCCCGACGCGCAGCCGGTTGCCCGCCCGCTCCCGGGGGCAACCTTCGCCCAGAGCCGGCAGATCCTCTCCGAGCCGATGCTGCAGAACCCGGGGCCAGACAGCGTCCGGGTGGTCTGGTTCTCGGAGGTCGAGGCCGGAACCCACCAGGTGTTCGTCGGTGACCGGTTCGAACGGGCCTTCACGGCCACGACCACCCGGATGACCCGCCTTCTCGAAGACCGCGACAGCCAGGTCTTCCAGTCCATCACGTCGGAACTGGCCACGCCCCAGCCGCGCCGGGTGTTCCGCCACGAGGCGCTGGTGACAGGCCTCACGCCCGGCCAGCGCCTGCCCTATGTTGCGATCAGCGAGTTTGGCGGCCAGGCCTTCCGGTCGAGCTATCCCGCCACCCTCCAGCCGCTGCCGCGCCCCGGCCAGTCGCTCAAGATCCTGCTCTCGTCCGACCACCAGAACAACCGCATGGCGGCTGCGAACTACCAGAAGGTCGAGGAAACCATCGGGGCGGTCGACGCCGTGCTGTTCCCCGGGGATTTCGTGAGCCAGCCCAACCGCGCTTCCGAGTGGTTCGACCGGGTGGCGATCGCCAACCCGTCCTTCTTCCAGTCGCTCCAGGGCACGATGCAGCGCTGGAACCCCGGATCCCCCTTCAAGGGCGGCACCGTGCTCCAGAATGCCGCGCTCTATGGGTGCCTTGGCAACCATGAATATCCGGGCCGCTGGCGGCTCGACCCGCAGACCGACGACCCCGCGAA
>CALLWN010000154.1 GCA_938016505.1 uncultured Sphingomonadaceae bacterium | reverse complement strand
CCCCGGGCTCATCGACGCCTTCGTCAAGGAATATCCGCTCGGCCGGGTCGGAACCTCCGAGGACATTGCCGCGGCCATCGCCTTCCTTGCCCGCGACGACTGCTTCATGACCGGGCAGAACCTGCAGGTGAACGGCGGGCTCACGCTCCGGCGCAACCCGACCAGCGCCGAGATCGGCGCTGCGGTGGCCGCCGCCAGGGCGAAGGCGGGCTGAGGTGGCAAGCGCGCCCACCGGCGCGCCGGCCGGGTTCCCTGCCGGCGGGCTGGTCGACCCGGAGGTCATCGCCTGCCCCTACCCCTTTTACGCCCGGCTGCATGCCGAGGCGCCGGTCTGGCAGGACCCGGTTACCGGCTTCTGGGTGGTGACCCGCTATGCCGACATGCAGGCGGCGATCCGCGACACGCAGAGCTTCTCGAACGACATCCAGTTCCTCGAGCGCCGGCCACGGGCGGCGCCGGCCGAGGCCGAGCGGATCCTGCGCGAGGAGGGCTATGCCCGGCCGCAGGTGCTGCAGCGCAACGACCCGCCGCAGCATGGGCGCTACCGCAGGCTGGTCGACCGGGCCTTCACGGCAAGCCGGGTGCGGGCGATGCAGCCCTACATCGAGGGCGTGGTGGCCGAGCTTCTCGCGCCGATCGCAGCCGCGGCGGCGCGCGGCGAAGCGGTCGAGTTCATGTCGGCCTTCGCCATCCCGCTGCCTTCGATCGTGATCGCAGACCAGATCGGCGTTGCCCGGGCCGATGTGGCGCATGTGAAGCGCTGGACCGACGCGCTGCTCGACCCCGTGGGGATGATGATCACCCCCGAGCGCGAAGTCGAATGCGCCTGCGAGGTGGTCGAGTTCCAGCGCTATTTCGCAGCCCGGATTGCCGAGCGGCGCGCATGCCCGCGCGACGACATGCTCTCGGCGCTGGTTGCGGAGATGGAGGGCGAAGCGCCGCTCTCGACCGAGGAGGTTCTGAACCTGCTCGAGCAGCTGCTAACCGGCGGCAACGAGACCACGACCAACGCGCTCGGCTCGGCGCTGCTGCTGCTGCTGACCCACCCGGAGGAAGAGGCGCGGCTGCGCGCCGACCCTGGCCGCATCGGCAATTTCGTCGAGGAAGCGCTGCGGATGGAGACGCCGGTGCAGGGCCTGTTCCGCGAGACCCGCCGCGAGGTCGAGCTCGGCGGCGTGATCATCCCTGCCGGCGCGGTCGTCATGCTGCGCCACGGCGCCGTCAATCGCGACCCGGCGAAGTTCGAGGACCCCGGCAGGTTCGACGTCTGCCGCGCCAATGCCGGGGCGCAGCTCGCCTTCGGCGCCGGGATCCACTTCTGCCCTGGCGCGATGCTGGCGCGCGCCGAGATGGCAGCGGCCTTCACTGCGCTGTTTGCCCGCTTTGCCGGCTGGGAGCTTGCCGAGCCCGGCTTCGAGCCGCGCTACCGGCAGAGCTTCTTCCTGCGCGGGCTGGAGCGGCTTCCGGTCCGGTTCCGGCTCAAAGGCGCAGGCTGAGCAATGGCGGACCGGCTGCGGGTTGCCGTCTGGGGTGCAGGCAATGTCGGCACCCGGGCGATCCGCATGATCGCGGCGCGGCCCGACATGGAACTGGTCGCGCTCCATGTCCGCCCTGGGGCGAAGGTCGGGAGGGATGCCGGCATGCTCGCCGGAATCGCGCCGCTCGGAGTCGCTGCGACGAGCGACCGCGCTGCGCTTGTCGCCGCCCGACCGGACGTGGTGCTGCACGCCCCGCTGCCTGCCCAGATGGTGGCGGGCAGCCGCGCGGGCGACGACGAGGCGCTCGCCTGGCTGCTCGGGGCCGGCATCAACGTGGTGACGACCGTGGGCTATGTCTGGCCGGAAGCCTATGGCGCGGACGCTGTTGCGCGGCTTCAGGCGGCCGGCGAGGCCGGCGGCGCCTCGCTCCACGGGACCGGGCTCAACCCCGGCTTCCAGGGCGATGTGCGTGCGCTCGCGCTTGCCCGGCTTTCGAGCGGGGTCACTGCCGTCACGATCCGCGAGGCAACCGTCTTCGACCGCTACCCGAGTGCCGAGGTGGTGTTCGGCCTGATGGGCATGGGGCTTGCCCCCCATGCCTTCGCTGCGCGGACCGCCGGCTACCGGGCCTGGCTCACCGACCTGTTCCGGGAGAGCCTGATGCTGCTCGGCGCCGGGCTCGGCCATGCCGTGACCAAAGTGACCGACAGCGTCGAGACTGCGCTCACGGCGGCCGAGGTGACCATTGCCGCCGGCACGCTGGCGGCAGGCACCGTCGGGGCCCAGCGCTGGCGCTGGACAGCGGAAGCCGGCCCGGTTTCGCTGGTGCACGAGACGCTGTGGCGGGCGCACGGCGGTGTCGCGCCCGACTGGCCGGCAGGCGACAATGGCGTGGAGATTGCCGGCACGCCGGCAATCCGCCTGCCGCTCGCCGCCGGCTGGGTTGAGGATGGGCTGGCAGCGACTGCAGCCCATGCCGTGAATGCGCTTGCGCCAGTGGTGGCGGGGCGGCCGGGCGTACTGACGGCGCTCGATCTGCCGCTGGCGCTCGGCCGGCGCGGGCGTGCCTGAGCTGCCCGGTCAGGGAAAGCGCCAGCTAGGAAATCTCGTGGGTGGACCGCGAGGTGCGATCCGGGTGAGATGGCATGCGAGGCACTCGCGGGAGAAGGCTGGTCAACCGCCTCCCCGTGGTGAGGACAGGGAGAGGGAGGAATTGATGCACCAGCATGTCTGCGCGACGGCGCGCCGCCGGGCCGCGCATCCTGGCGGCGCGATGCTGCTCGCGGCAACCATTCTGGCCGTGCCAGCGCCCGGACTTGCCCAGACCGCCGAGGTGGCGCCGACCGCAGGCGTCGAGGACATCATCGTGACCGGGCGGCTGCGCTCGGAGCGCCTCCAGGACACGCCGCTGTCGATCACCGCCTTCAGCGAGACCAGGCTCGAGAATGCCGTGGTCGAGAATCTGACCGAGCTGCAGCGCTTCACGCCGAACGTGCAGTTCTCTGACGTGCAGTTCTCGGGGAACACCCTTGCCTCCTCGATCCGCGGGGTGAGCTTCGCCGATCTCGAGAAGACCTTCGAGAATGCGATCGGGGTCTCGATCGACGGTGTCTTCCTCGGCTCCAACGCTGGCGCTGCAGTCGAGATGTCCGACATCCAGAGCGTCGAGATCTTGCGCGGGCCGCAGGGCACGCTGCAGGGCCGCAACACCATCGGTGGGGCGATCAACATCCGCCGCACCAACCCGACCGACGAGGCCGGGGTGCAGGGGGTGGTGCGCTATCGGCGCTACAATGTGTTCGACGGCTCGCTCATCATCAACACCGGGCGCTTTGCCGACTATTTCGCGTTCAAGGCCTTCCTCAACTACAAGGCTGGCAACTCCCACACCTTCAACACGACGCTCGGCCGGCAGGAGGACGGGCTCGACTATCTGGCCGGCGGCGGCACCCTGCTGTGGGACACGGGCGGCGACTGGACCGGCACAGTCACGCTGGAGGCCATGCGCGACCGCAGCAACGCGCCCAACCCGGTCAACCTGACCAGGCCGAACCTGTCCGACGCCCAGCGCCAGCAGATCCGGCTGACCTTCCCGCCCAATGTCTGGTTCGGTGTGGCGCTGGGGTCGGGCGGCAATGTCTGCGACGCCGTGCTCACCCAGTTCTTCTCGGACGCGGCGTGCGACACGGCCTCGCTCGTGCCCATCCGCGAATCCGGATATTCGACTGCAGTCGGGCCGATCCCGTTCAAGAACTTCATGGACCTGACCGCGCTCACCAGCAACATCACTGGCCAGATCGGCACGGTTGGGGTGAAATCCATCACCGGGTGGCGCAAATCCAGGGAGTTGCTGATCGAGGAGAACACTGGCGCACCACCAATCCCGATCGTCAACGCGCCGCTGTTCGTTGCAGCGCGCGATACCAGCTACACGCAGATCAGTCAGGAGTTCAATTTCAACTTTGACCTGACCGACCGGATCGACATGGTGGCGGGGCTTTATTACCTGCACACCGACTATGTGCTGGTGCCCGGCACCTTCAACGGCGTGAAGGCGCAGGCCTTCCTGCTCGGCAACCCGATCCAGTCCTTCACGGCCGGGCAGAAGCTCAACGCCTATGCCGTGTTCGGCGAGGGCATCTGGTCGGTGACCGACCGGGTCCGCCTGACCGGCGGGTTCCGCTATTCCTACGAGGAAAAGGACTTCTTCATCAACTCGGTCGCGCCGGTGCCCTTCGCGGTCCAGCGGCAGGAGAGCTGGGGCAAGCCGACCGGGCGGGTGATCGTGGATGCCAAGATCACGCCCGACATCATGGTCTATGGTGGCTGGTCGCGCGGGTTCCGCGCCGGGGGCTTCAATGGCCGCGCCGCCTCGGTGATTGCCGCCGAGCGCTCCTACGACCCCGAGACGGTCGACAGCATCGAATCGGGCTTTCGCATGTCGTTCCTCGACGACCGGCTGCGGGTGAACCCGACCGGCTTCTACACCAAGTACAGGAATGTCCAGCAGGACATCATCGTCCAGGCGCCGGGAGGTGCCGGCACCAACACCTTCGTCGAGAATGCCGGCGGCGCGCGCATCTACGGCTTCGAGCTCGAGCTGAACGCGCGGCCGACCGAGCGGGTGAACCTCTATGGTGCGCTCGGCCTGCTGAACGCCAAGTACACGCGGTTCATCATCGAGGACCCGGCCAACCCGGGGAGCTTCATCGACGTGAAGGACCAGCGGCAGTGGCGGCGCGCGCCCGACGTGACCTTCTCGGTGGGCGGTGACTGGACCATCCCGGCGGGGCCCGGCTCGATCATCTTCGGCGGGAACCTGAGCTACATCGACGAATATGCAACATCGCCGCTGGTCGACCCGTTCGGCCGCGAGATCATCGAGGCGCAGACCAAGCTCGATCTGACCCTCTCCTACGAGCGGGAGGATCTGGGGCCGCTGAAGCGGTTCAGGCTGTCGGCCTTCGGCCGCGACATCGCCCATGGCGCCAACGGCCGGCTGAACACGACGCTGAACGCCGGGCTGTTCTTCTTCGGGGTGCAGGTGCCGGCGCGGATCTGGGGGGTGGAGGCACTGGTCGCCTTCTGAGCCCGGCCGAGCCCGGCGCGGGGGCTAGCCCCCCGGTCGGCGGCGCGCGTCAGGCCTGCGGGGGCGCGTCAGGCCTGCGGG